>DSBP01000264.1 GCA_011049465.1 bacterium
ATAAACACCGGGCCCCTGCTCTGAATTCACAAGCGTCTTTACAGGTTCTCCCCGTCTGTTGTAAACAATAATAGTAACAGGTACTGCTTCATTCAATGAATACCTGACTGTCATTGCCTGGCCCTCAGCGGGTTTTATCACATTGTTCTTAATCAGAACAGGCGTTTCATCCTCTCCTGCCGGCTTTTTTTGTATTGATGCGGCCCTTACGGCGCCGTCCTCTTCAACGCGCACTATTTTTTCTTCACCTTTAAACAGCGGCTCTCTCTTCAATGAATAGCCCGCGCCTCCCTCCCTGTCATATACTGTATGGCTGCGGGCAGACGGAAACTCTCCCTCTCTTTTTTCTCTAATATCCTGCGCGCCGGTTATTAAAACACCTTTTTCTGTTTCAGCGCCACATGGAGCCTGTTCTCTTATCTGAGCCGCGCCCCCGGTCTCTTCTGTTTCAAGAGAGCTGTATTTGACGGGCTCTTCCTTATAATTCAGCCCGCTTCCCAGATAAAACACAAGAAAAACAGCCGCAGCCGCAGCCGCAGCATGCCTTAAAAACTCTGGCCGCGCAGGCAAAAAACCGCCCCATACGGACGGCGCGCTTATACCCGCCTTTTCCCAGACTCCCTTATTAAAATTCCCGGGTATATCCGTCTTTTCCTTAATCATAAGCGCTTCCTTTATCTTAAGCGCTGCCCTGTATTCGCGGCCGCAATCCTCACACGCGCTAATATGCGCAAGCACTTCAGCGCCCGGAGCCCTGCCGTCCAGGATATCGTCCATATTTATTCTGAGTTTTTTACATTTCATCTCTTTCACCTATCCTTCTGCACAGCCTTGTCTTCAGCCTTTCCCTTGCCCTTGACAGCTTTGACTTAATGCTTCCGAGCGGTATCTTAAGAACTTCGCTTATCTCCTCATACTCAAGCCCTTCAAGGTCCCTCATTATTATGATTGACCTGTCCGGCTCGCGGAAACCAGTGGCCTCTTTCTTTATAATATCGCGCACCTCAGCAGCCTCAAGCTCCTCATCAGCGGGCCTTCTCTTATCCCTTATTTCAACTACCCTGCTGCCCGGAGAGCCTTCACCACTTATGGATTCTGTCGCGAAATATTTGCGCCTTTTAAGAGCATCAAGCCTGTTTATGCACAGATTCACCGCTATCCTGTAGAGCCAGGTGGAAAACTTTGCCTCAAACTTGAAGCTTTTCAGCGATTTATAAGCCGCGCAAAAAACCTCCTGCGCCATGTCAAGAGCCTCTTCCCTGTTTCTCATATACTTAAGGCACACGCTGATTATCCTGCCCCTGTAAGCGGTTATTAAGCTGTCAAAAGAGCGGTTGTCTCCCTCTAACGCCTTTTTTATAAGCTTTTTATCAGCCTCTTCCATTAAACTCCTCTTTTCCCTCTGACAGAATAAAGCAAAATAAAGTTCCGGAAAAATGTATAATCCGCCCGCATAGTTCATTATATACCATCTCCACAGCCGCGTTAAGCAAAATTTCAACAAAGGCAACTGAAAGCTGAAATTTGAAAGTTTGAAGTTAATACGATTACAAAACAATCCTTGCCTTAACACCACTACCGCAGGACGGGGCGGGTAGCGGAAAATTTTCCTGATTTAATGCCTATGAAAGGTATACGCAACTCCCCGCCCTGCCTCGAATCTACAAGCCTGCAGAACAGACCCGCCCGTAATAGTGCGTAAGCCGGGCCGCGCACATCAGTCTATCGTGATATTAACATGTTCAGGCCCATGGCAATCAGGGAAATTTCTCCGCTGCCTGCCCCGGCCCACCTCCAGTAAAGACAATTTACAATTTGGAATTTGCAATTTGCAAGTGGACGGCAAAGAAGAAACGAACCGGTTTTTGCAGGCTGCCAAACAACCGTTGCCCCAACACCCACTACCGCAGGACGACGGCGGGACGGCGGGACAAAATTTCAACTTCCACCCCTTCCGCTTTTATGCTACAATATTCCTTACCATGAAACAAAATTTTGCATACCTTCAGGAGGATTGTTGATGAGATTTCTCGAATTAAACGTGCTGCCCAACCTGCCGGAAAAACTGAAGCCCCTGCTCGAGCTTTCAAACAATGTCTGGTGGGCCTGGGATTCAGAAGCATTTGCCCTCTTCCGCGACATTGACCCTGACCTCTGGTCAGAGACGCTTCACAACCCGGTAAAATTCATATACAGGCTCTCCCAGGACAAGCTCAATGAAATAGCCTCAGATGACGCGTTTATGAACAGGATAGACACAACCGTAAAAAGGCTTAATGCCTACCTGTCAAGGCCGTGCTGGTATGATAAGATAAAAAACGAGATGCCCCCGTCATTTTCCATCGCCTATTTTTCCCTTGAGTTCGGGCTTGCAGAATGCCTGCCGATATACTCGGGCGGCCTCGGCGTGCTTGCAGGCGACCATTTAAAGTCAGCCTCTGACCTCGGCCTTCCGCTTAACGCGGTCGGCCTTCTCTATTCTGTCGGTTATTTTCACCAGTATCTGACGAATGACGGCTGGCAGCAGGAAAAATATGTGGTAAACGATTACAATATAGCTCCTGTCAACGAGGTGAAAAAAGACGGCTCTTTTCTTGTAATTGATGTCAAGTTTCCCCACGGGGTTGTTAAGGCAATGGTGTGGAAGGTGCAGGTTGGCAGGGTTTCTCTATACCTTCTCGACACAAACCTTCCGGAGAATTCTGACGCTGACAAGGAAATAACAGCGAGGCTTTACGGCGGCGACCTTGAAATGAGAATCAAGCAGGAATACCTTTTGGGCATAGGCGGAATAATGGCCCTTGAGGCTCTCGGCATCACCCCGTCAGTAACGCACATGAATGAAGGCCATTCGGCTTTTCTGGCGCTTGAGCGCATAAGGCTTCTGATGCAAAAACACTCGCTTTCATTCAGCGAAGCGCGGGAAGTAACCGCTGCCTCGAGCGTCTTCACCACCCACACGCCCGTTCCTGCCGGCAATGACCGCTTCCCGAAGGAGTTGATGGAAAAATATCTGAAAGAGTACGTGGAAAAGAACCTTAAAATTTCCTTTTCTGATTTCATAAAAATGGGCCGCGTCCTTCCCGAGGATGAGAACGAATGGTTCTGCATGACTGTCCTCGCGCTCAATCTCTCTGCCTTCAATAACGGCGTAAGCCGGCTGCACGGCCGCGTCTCAAGGGAGATGTGGAAAGAGATATGGCCGGACGTGCCGCTTAACGAAATACCCATAACGCACATCACAAACGGCGTGCACGGCCCCTCCTGGATATCAAAGGAATTTGCCGACCTCTTTTTCCGCTACATGGGAACGCGCTGGATTGACAATCCCGAGGACGCCTCCACCTGGAAACGGGTTGCTGAGATTCCCGATACAGAACTCTGGAGGACGCACGAGAGGAGAAAAGACAGGCTGGTTGCTTTTGTAAGAAGAAAGCTGAATAAACAGCTCTCCGCGAGGAAATCATCGGGCGAGGACCTTGACCGGGCGGGCGAGGTTTTATCGCCGGAGGCGCTCACAATAGGATTCGCGAGGCGCTTTGCCACATACAAAAGGGCAAACCTCATACTTAAAGATGTTGAACGCCTCAGAAGAATATTAACCGATGATAAAAAACCCGTACAGGTTATATTTGCGGGGAAAGCGCATCCCAAAGACGACGCGGGCAAGGAATTTATCAGGGAAATAGTCCACGCGGCAGAGAAAGACGGTTTCAGAGACAGGATAGTTTTCCTTGAGGACTACGACTTGAACACCGCCCATTACCTTGTCCAGGGAGTTGACGTGTGGATGAATAACCCGCGCAGGCCCCTTGAGGCCTCGGGCACATCCGGAATGAAGGTAAACTTTAACGGCGGCCTCAATTTTTCCGTTATGGACGGCTGGTGGGACGAGAAACCCGACGCTGACAACGGCTGGATGATAGGCCGCGGCGAGGAATATGATGACCAGGCATATCAGGACGGCCTGGAGGCTTCCTCAATTTATGAAACTCTTGAAAATGACATAATCCCGCTTTATTACAAGCGCGGCAAGGACGGCCTGCCACACGAGTGGATTAAAAAGATGAAAACCTCGATGCAGACCCTCTGCCCTGTCTTTAACACTGACAGAATGGTGATTGAGTATTCGGAAAAATTCTATAAACCCACGGGTTTAAAATACTTTGAGATGTCCTCTCCCGGCTTTGAAAAAGCAAAAGCACTGAGCAAGTGGCGTGAAAAGGTGAGGAAACACTGGCCCAATGTAAAGATAATCGACTTTACGGCACCTGACCTGGCTGATATTCCCTCGGGCGGAAGCATAACAGTCAAAGCGCTGGTTGAGAGCGGCGGCCTTTCACACGAGGACATAAACACGGAGATCTACTACGGTTTTGACAGGGCAGGAATGGACCTGTCCGACACAAACACGGTTAAAATGAATTTTGCCGGCAATGAAAACGGGCTCTTTATATACGAGGGTGTCATAACGCCTCCGTCCACGGGGAAAATAAGGTTTACCGTGAGGGCCCTGCCGCAAAACACGAATATGACAGCGAAATTCATGCCCGGATATATTAAATGGTGCGGCGCCTGATATGGTTTTTTTTAGTCCGGCAGCGCTCTTTTAGGCATCCGGAAAAACAAGGAGGGGAACTATGGCAATGCGGTCGGCAAAAGAGATGAAAATGCACGAGACCATAATTAAATCCGTTAAAGGCATTTACGAACAAAGGGGCGCCTCGCAGATTCTTGACAACCTTTCCGGAAAATACGCGGTTGTGAACGGCATAGAAGTTGACCTGATGCTGAAAAACCCATTTATGCTTTATTTCAAGATAGAGACCGAGTCCTCTGTTACCGAGGGCGAGTCAATAGCTTGGAAGTCAATGTCGGAAAAACTGGGGACATTTTTCATGCTGATTCCCGAGCCGTTAAAACAGGAAGCCCTGAGAATAATAAAAAAGAATGACATTAAAAACATAAGGCTGTGCTACTACAGAGTCGTGGAAAACAAGCTGAGATTCATCAGCCTGCCTTAACCATCTCCTCAATAATTTTTTCCGCGGCAGCCGGCGGGCCGCACATTATTTCCAGGCGGCCCTTTAAAATGTTTGCCCTCAACCCCTGAAAAACCTTCAGCTTTTTTACGTATCCCGCTGCCTTGCCGCTGCCATCCTCCCAGC
>DSBP01000011.1 GCA_011049465.1 bacterium
ATTTGGAATTTGCAATTTGCAAGTGGACGACAAAAAAGGAACAAACCGTTTTTTGCAGGTTGCTAAACAACCTTTGCCCCAACATGCACTATCGCAGGACGGGGCTGGCAGCGGGCGAAAGACTATTTATAGTGCGTAAGCCGGGCGATTTTTAACTTGAAAATTACCAATTGCAAATTTAAAATCTTCCCCCCCTTTTTCTCCTTTTTCTGCTATAATACATCAACCGGAGGCATGGCATGAAAAAACAGGAGGACATATACAAAGTTATCGGCTCCAATATCACCATGTTCAGAAAGCAGAATAAGTTGCGGCTTAAAGACCTGGCGCAGAAATCCGGCATCAGCCTCTCTTTTCTCGGGAATATAGAAAAGGGCGCGCGGAGCCCCACCCTTTACACAATACAAAAAATCGCGGAGGCGCTCGGCAAGCCGCTCGCTTCCCTTATCGCGTACCGCGCGAGCGAGAAATACATGCCCAAGGAGAACCAGCTCACGCTGAATATAATAAAACTGGTCTCGGAAAAAGATATTGAGGAGAAAAAGAAGATTTACCGGATTCTGCAGCTTCTCTGAACTTCAAAGCATTGTTGCCTTTAGAAAACCTCACATATGCAGCATGTGCCCCAGTTTTTCCATCTTTGTCTTCAGATATTTCCGGTTGGAGTCATTAGGACTTATCTCAACAGAGACCCTGTCGGTTATCTCAAGGCCGTAGCCGCCGAGCCCCACTATCTTTCTCGGGTTGTTGGTTATCAGTTTGAGCTTTTTCAGCCCCAAGTCAAGCAGTATCTGCGCGCCTATGCCGTAGTCCCTCAGGTCATCAGGAAAACCGAGCGCGTGATTTGCCTCTACGGTATCGAGCCCTTTTTCCACCTGCAGTTTATAAGCGCGTATCTTGTTGGCAAGGCCTATTCCGCGGCCCTCCTGCCTCATATAAAGCAGCACCCCCGTCTTTTCCTTTCCTATCATCTCAAGAGCCGAGTGAAGCTGGTCCCCGCAGTCGCACTTAAGCGAGCCGAGTATATCGCCCGTCAAACACTCTGAATGAACCCTGGTCAGCACCGGCTCATCGGGCTTAACATCCCCTTTTATGAGCGCTATGTGCAGGTTTCCCTCGCAGTTATCCATGTAAAGCCTGAGTTTAAACTCGCCGTATTTTGTGGGAAGCGTTATCTGCTCGACAAGCTCCACAAGCTTCTCGTTTTTTCTCCTGTAACCTATGACAGACTCAATTGTTATTATCTTCAGCCCGTGCTTTTTCGCGAATTCAAGAAGCTGCGGGATGCGCGCCATTGTCCCGTCCTCATTCAATATCTCGCATATTACTCCCGCGTTAACAGCCGCGCCTGCCATGCGCGCGAGGTCAACCGCCGCTTCTGTGTGGCCGGCTCGTTCAAGCACACATCCGCTTTTTGCCGCAAGCGGGAAAATGTGCCCGGGCTTCACAAAATCAGAGGGTTTCGCGTCAGGCGAGACGGCCTTTTTTATGGTGAGCGCCCTGTCCTGCGCCGATATTCCCGTCGAGACGCCCTCTGCCGCGTCAATCGAGACAGTAAAGGCTGTCCTGTGCTTGTCCTCATTTTCCTCAACCATACGGCCTATGTTGAGTTTTTTAAGCTGTTTTTCCTCAAGCGCGAGGCATATAAGCCCGCTTCCCTGCTTTGCCATAAATGTTATTATCTCCGGCGTTACCATCTCGGCAAGGCAGATAAGGTCCCCTTCATTTTCCCTGTCCTCATCATCAACCACAATTATCATCCTGCCGTTTTTAAGCGCCTCTACAGCCTCTTCAACCTTCGCGAAAGCATAATCTTTTTTCATTTTTCCGCCCTTCGTCAATCATTCAGGAATACATGTCAACAAGCAGCCCTCTTATCCTGTCAAGTGTCGCCAGTAAATCCATTGTATCCGCCTGTTTTTCAAGCACCTTTTCGGTGAGTGCCTCCAACTGTCCGTCCACCTGCTCCACAATTATATAAACTTTCTTCCTCTTTGCCATCAGCTTCGAGCTGTCAGATATTTTAATTGTAAATATCTTTTTTATGACCTCTTCCATAAAACTTTTTACAAGCTTCTTGTACCTGTCGAGTTCCGCAAACGTCCTCTTCTTCTCAAGCACCTTTGCCTGTTCTGCCAGTTCTTCTATCAGTTTGTCAAGCGACAGCTTAAGCTGCTCCTCTGCCGCAGTGTCAAGCTGTTTTGTAAAATTGGCATTATGCACCATATCCCTGTCAACGTGCTTGGCCGGGTTTCTCGACCCGGATTTCTTTGCTTTTCCGAGGTGCGCCTTGCTGTCACCGAACTGGCCCGTGGGCTCGTTTATTCTCATCTTTTGCCGCCGCTTAAATGTTTTATCTGCTTTTCTATGTATTTTGCCATTATATCAAACTCAAGGTTTACTTTGTCCCCTTTTTTATACTTTTCCGCAATGGTCTCTTTAAGCGTCGCGGGTATCAGCGCTGCCGAGAACCCTCCCTTTTTAACGTCAAAAACCGTAAGGCTCGTTCCGTCAACAGCGACAGAGCCCTTTTCAACAACATACACATCAAACCCCGGGCCATATCCGGCGCTGACAATTGTATTCGCTCCGTTTTTTGTTACGGCTGTCACTTCGCCCGTTGTGTCAATGTGACCCTGAACAATATGTCCGCTTATAAACCCTCCTGCTGTAAGCGGAAACTCTATGTTTACCTCCGCTCCCGGCCTGAGCCCCTTTACTGTCGTCTTTTTCATGGTCTCGCCCGACACATCCGCCTTAAAAAACCTCTTCCCCCTGAAAGAGACAGCAGTGAGGCACATGCCGTTAACGGCAATTGACATGCCTTTTGACGGAGAGATGATGTCTTTCAGCGTTTCTATCTCCAGGGATACTGAATCCCGGCGGGGAACCGCGCTCCGCACCCTTCCCTTGCAGTACACAATGCCGCTAAACATATTTTATCCTTCCCTCCAGCAAAATATCATTTTTTATCCTCTTAACACTCGTATCTTCAAGGCGCAGTATTTCGCGCATTCCCTTAAAACCCATATCGCCGAAAAACCCGAGCCCATCAGAGCCTATTATTGAGGGCGCTATATAAAGATGCGCCTCGTCAACCAGCCGCTCTTTTAAAAACGAGGCGGCAGTAAGGCTGCCTCCTTCAACAAGGACGCTCATAACACCGAGTTTAAAAAGGCTTGACGCCACAACCTTTTCGTCAACGCCCCTTTTTGTCCTGTCGGTAATTATAACATTTACGCCCCTTTTTACAAGCCTGTTGATTTTAGCCATTCTCATGTATGAGGTAAATACAAAAATATCCCGCGGCTCCGATTTTTTAAATACGTTGGCGTCCTCAGGGATTCTTCCGTTTGAATCAAGAATTACCTTTTTTATCCTTTTTTCCGGCGCGACGCGGCAGTCAAGGTAAGGGTTGTCCGCAAGTACAGTATTTATCCCCACAAGAATCGCGTCACAGTTCTTCCTGAGCTTTTGCGCGTCAAGCCTTGACTCTTTTGAAGTTATCCATTTTGACTTCCCGTTTTTAAGGGCCATCTTGCCGTCAGCGGACATGCCTGCCTTTAATATAAAATAGGGCCTTTCCTCTTTTTTGTTTTTAATGAAAAACCTGTTTAATGTTTCAGCTTCGCGCCTTAACAGCCCCGCCTCAACTCTTATTCCCGATTTTTTCAGGAGCTTAAACCCCTTTCCCGACACAAGTGGGTTTGGGTCCCTCATGGCGGCAAATACGCGCCGTATGCCCGATTTTATTATTATGTCCGTGCATGGAGGCGTCCTGCCAAAATGGCAGCACGGCTCAAGATTGACATAAAGGTCCGCGCCTTTCGCCCTTTTCCCTGCCTTTAAAAGCGCCTCGCGTTCAGCATGCGGCATGCCCGGGCGTTTGTGATAACCCGATGATATGATTTTTCCCGACTTGACAACGACACATCCAACCATGGGATTTGGCGAAGTAAACCCCTCTGCTTTAAGCGCCAGTTTTATGGCGGCTTCCATGAATTCCGCGTTTTTCATTGTTTTATTCATCTCTTGCTTCCTTTTTTCCCGGCCGGATTTTTTCCGTTAAGCTTTCATGGCTGCATTGTCAATATCAGGCGGTTTCCTTCAATCCCGGTTTTTTTTCTTTTTGTATGAAGGGCTCTTCATAATCGGAATTATTTATTGTTATGTCTGCCGCGGCTGCCGGGTTAACTTCGGCCTCGTATAATTTCTGCCCGGGGATAAACCGTTTCAGGTATTTTTCCCTTATGCTGTCTTCGTCACCGAAACGCGCAATATCCCTCCTTACCGCCCTTGCTAAAACCGCGTCACAATCAGCCTCAAGCCTGATTGTATAATCCCAGAACCCGGCCATTCCGGGAATCAAAAGAAAGATACCGTCAAAAACAAGGATTGTTTCATCACACGCCGCGCAAACAGGTTCCCCGGTTTCTTTCTCAACCCTGTAATCGTAAACAGACTTCAGGTATTTTTTGTCGCCGCCCGGGCCGAGAGGTTTCAGGATTTTCTCCACTGCGGCGCCGTGATTAAAAGAATGGAGATAATAACCCCGGGGGCATTCCCTGCCGTTTTTATGCCTGACAGCGGCAGGGTTATGAAACCCGTCTATTGAGGCGCGTATAACCGGCCTCTTTGACCGCGACAAAACCCCGGCAAGCCCGTCGCTGAATACGGTTTTTCCCGAACACGCCATGCCGTCAACAGCAACACGCAGCGGGTGAGGTTTTTTTATACTGAGTATTATGCCTGCTGTTTTTTCAAGGAGTTCCTCTCTTTTCATCAAACACCTTTTCCTTCACTTTGCCCCGTTCTTCTGCCGCGCGCCCGGCTTAAAAAAAACTCATGTTTCATGTTTTAACCTGAAACCTGCCCGTCGCTGCTTTTTTCGTCTTCCTGATTTTCCAATCTTCAAATCTCTAATATTCAGAATTTTCGCGAAGCAAAAATTGGTGCGGAAGGCGGGAGTTGGTCACCTCGGCCCTATCCGGGCCGCCTCGACCCCCTCGTTCTCTTCCGCTCGCGCCTGCTCGCTCTTCCTCGCGCCTGCTCGGCGCTCACTCGCTCCAACTCCCTTTTCGCGCGCCTACAAATCCTTTATAATACATACTACGAAAATCGACAATCGAGAATTGACCGTCTTCACC
>DSBP01000253.1 GCA_011049465.1 bacterium
ATTATAAGCCGCGGAGCCCGGTATAAAAGGACCTGATATGGGCCGTGCGAGCCCGAGTTTCACACCTTCTATTATTTCTTCTTTATCCAGGGCATATGACAATGCCTGTCTTACTTTTTTATCCGCGAAAAGCGGATTTTCATTATTATAGCCTATATAGACATATGTAAACGCGGGAATCTTATACTTGTTGAACATCCTGTTAAATGCGGAGGTATCCGCCCTTGAAAAATAAAGATCAGAATTCAGCCCCATCATATCCACCGAACCGGCGGAAAGTTCCATAAACTGAACAGATTGATCCGGTATTATTCTGTATATGTATCTTTCTATATACGGCTTCCCTTCAAAATAGTTTTCGTTTGCCCGAAGCTCTATCTGCCTTGCTGCCATCCATTTTTCAAAGACATAGGGACCCGTGCCAATCGGACTTCTGTTAAATTCCGCGGTGTTAAAATCCCTGTCGTGCAGAATATGATAAGGAATTACTGACGCCCCCCAATACTGAAGCGCCGGCGCAAAAGGTTTTTCATAATGAACTTCCAGCGTATAATCATCTTTTATGACAACATCGGAGACAGGTTCAAAAAGACTTCTGTAAGCGGTCTTAACGGCCGGGTCCATATACTTTTCATATGTAAATTTCACATCCCTTGCCGTGAATTCTTCCCCGTCGTGCCACTTCACCCCTTTTTTCAGTCTGAAGATTATTTTTCTGCCTTCGTCTTTTATATCCCAGCTTTCGGCAAGATCCCCGATTATTTTCAGATTTTCATCAAACTTAATAAGTCCGTTAAAAACCAGGTTTGTTATATCGGATGAAGAAGAATCTGACGCAAGAACAGGATTCAGAGTCGCAGGCTCCCCTATAGACGAATCAATAAGAATATCGCCGTAAAAAGGAGTGTCAACATACTCGTCAGGTATTGAATAACCCGAGTCCCGGGAGCATCCCGATACAATCAGCATAACAGAAAACAAAACCGGATAAAGATACTTTAACATCTACACCCCTTAAACATAAATTCCGTTTTCATACGCATTTGGCAGGCCTTAAGGCGCTGCCGGCTGCCCCTGAGCTGCAGGCTGCTCAGCCGCGGGGACTTTATCCATTATTCCCGTGTATCCGCCGATTTTATTCGCCTGGAAAAGCGCTATAACCGTTGAAAGCACCATAAACAGAACAGCGACAACAATGGTAAACCTTGTGATAAAAGTCTTGCCTCCCGAAGAACCGAACATAGTCTGAGCCGCGCCCTGTCCAAACGCAAAGCCCACTTCAGAACCTTTTCCGGTCTGCAAAAGCACAATACCTATAAGAAGCACAGCGTTTATTACGTGCAGCACCCACGCAATTTTATAAATCAGTTCTGCCATATTTCTCCTCCGTTAACGGGTCAACCGTTTTATTTTCCGAATTTTACTATAGCTTCAAAAGAATCTGCTTTTAATGACGCTCCGCCCACAAGCGCGCCGTCAATGTCTTCCATAGACATAAGTTCTTTTACGTTGTCAGGCTTTACCGAGCCGCCGTACTGTATTCTGACGGCTGCCGCGGTATTCTCATCATAAAGCTCCGCAAGAAGACCTCTTATAAAAGCGTGGACCTCCTGTGCCTGTGCCGGAGTCGCCACCTTGCCCGTGCCTATTGCCCATACCGGCTCATAAGCAATCGTTATGTTTTTCATTTTTTCTTTTGGTATATCCTTCAGCCCGCCTGTTGCCTGCTCTTTTACCACATCATTGGTCACGCCCTTTTCCCTCTGCTCAAGCGTTTCGCCCACGCACATTATTGGGCAAAGGTCATATTCCAGCGCGCATTTCACCTTTTCGTTAACCGACGCGTCAGTTTCCCCGAAATACTGCCTTCTCTCGGAATGGCCTATTATAACGTATTTGCATCCCGCGTTTCTTATCATCAGCGGCGAAATCTCGCCCGTAAACGCTCCGTCCTGTTTCGGATACATATTCTGCGCGCCTACTTTTATTTCCGAACCTTTCAGTATTTCCGTCACCGCGGGAATATCAATAAAAGGCGGGCAAACCGCTGTTTCAACCTCGGATGAATCAACATCCTTCAGTATGTTTTTCAGGCTTGACGCAAGTTCTTTTGCCTCATCTATAGTCATATACATTTTCCAGTTCCCTGCCATAAAATAGTTTCTTGACATACCATCCTCCGTATTAACCGCGGGTGTTCAGCACATACCGCTTGATTTTTAAAATCTTTTTTACTTATCCGTAAGAGCCGCGACTCCGGGAAGAGTCTTGCCTTCCATCATTTCAAGAGAAGCGCCTCCGCCCGTGGAAACGTGGGTCATTTTGTCGGTCAGCCCCAGTTTTTTCAAGGCCGCCACAGAATCACCGCCTCCGACTATAGAGACCGCGTTTGATTCCGCAATGGCTTTCCCTACCTCCATTGTTCCCCTGGCAAACTGCTCAAATTCAAAAACACCCATTGGGCCGTTCCAGATTATCGTTTTCGCGTCCTTTATTACGTTTGTGAATTTCTTTATGGTCATCGGCCCGATATCAAGGCCCTGCCAGCCTTCTTCTATGCCGTCTCTTATAACCTCTTTTGCCACGGCATCTTCCTTGAACTCCTTTGCCACAATATGGTCTATGGGAAGAAATATATAAACATCTTTGTCTATAGCTTTTTTCAATATCTCTTTTGCTACGTTTATCTTGTCGTCTTCGCAGAGCGAATTTCCTATTTCCCTTCCTTTGGCCTTTAAAAATGTGTACGCCATACCGCCTCCGATTATTATCTCGGAAACCTTGTCCAGAAGGTTTTCAATAACCGTTATCTTGTCCGATACTTTCGCGCCGCCTAAAATAGCGACAAAAGGTTTTTCCGCGTTTTCAAGTGTGTCTCCTATATACTTGAGTTCTTTCTCCATAAGGAACCCCGCGGCGCATTTTTTCATATACTTTGTAACGCCTTCCGTGGACGCGTGGGCCCTGTGAGCGGTTCCAAAAGCGTCATTTACATATATATCCCCGAGTTCCGCCAGTTTTTTTGAAAATTCCGGATCATTGTCGGTCTCTTCTTTATAGAACCTCAGATTCTCAAGCAGCGCCACATCGCCGTCGCTGAGAGAATCAACCGTTTTTTTCGCCTCATCGCCTATGCAGTCAGACGCGAATTTCACTTCTTTGCCTATTATTTCGGATAATTTTTTCGCGGCAACATCAAGCGAAAATTCTTTCTTTTTCTCGCCTTTTGGCCTTCCCATATGAGACATAAGAATAAGCCTGCCCCCGTTTTCAATGACAAATTTTATTGAAGGAACTGCCGCCCGTATCCTCTTGTCTGAAGTTATTTCTCTGTTTTCGTCAAGAGGAACATTGAAATCAACTCTCATAAGGACTTTTTTGCCTTTCAGTTCTCCGCCAATGTCATTTAAAGAAAGTTTTGCCATATCTGCTGCTCCTTAATTCTGTATGAATTGTCCGGGGAAGCGCCTGAGCGCCTCCCCGGAATACGTATATTTATCTTTTCCCTGCCCGCGGCAATTACAGTCCTTTTTCAACCATATAATCGCCAAGGTCAGCAACTCTGCAGGAGTAGGCCCACTCGTTGTCATACCAGGAAAGAATCTTAACCATATTTCCTATAACATACGTTGACATACCGTCAACAATTGATGATCTTGAATCATTCAGATAGTCCCTTGAAACAAGCGGAAGATCGGAATATCCAAGAATGCCGTTTGATTTTTCAGCCGCAGCTTTAAGCATAGCGTTTACCTCTTCCGCGGTTGTCTCTTTTTTCACTTCAAACACGATATCAACAGCGGATACGTTGGGTGTAGGAACCCTCATCGCAAATCCGTTCAGTTTGCCTTTCAGTTCAGGCATTACAAGCGCGATTGCCTTTGCGGCTCCTGTTGATGTCGGTATCATTGAAACAGCCGCTGCTCTTGCTCTTCTCAGGTCCTTATGCGGCAGGTCCAGAACGTTCTGGTCGTTTGTGTAGGAATGAATCGTTGTCATAAGCCCTTTTTCTATTCCGAGGTTGTCCTGTATAACCTTTGTGAAAGGAGCCAGACAATTTGTGGTGCAGGAAGCGTTTGAAATAACATTATGAGCCTTCGGGTCGTATTCGCCTTCGTTAACGCCCATAACTATTGTCTTGTCTTCGCCTTTGGCAGGCGCAGAGATAATAACTTTTTTTGCTCCGCCGCCGGTTATGTGAAGCTGCGCTTTTTCCTTGTCAGTAAAAAAGCCCGTTGATTCAATAACTATTTCAACACCCATATCCGCCCATTTCAGCTTGGCAGGATCTCTTTCGGCAGTAACAGCAACCTTTTTGCCGTCTATGGTGATTACGTTTCCGTCAACAGAGACGTCTCCGGGGAAAACACCCTGAACAGAATCATACTTGAAAAGATGAGCAAGGGTTTCCGGTGTTGTCAGGTCATTCACCGCCACCACTTCCAGTTTTGAATCCTTTTTCTGAAGCAAAGCTTTTAAAACATTTCTTCCGATTCTTCCAAATCCATTGATACCTACTTTTACAGCCATAATACAACCTCCTTTTAATATGTTGGATTTTTTAAGTTACGCCTGAGAACGTACCTTGAAATACCTGCAAATATTACTATACTCTCTTTTATTTGTCAATATTTTTCTCTTTTTGAAGTTTTTTTTGCGCAAAAAACCTAAAAGTTCATCCCGATTTCTCCGGCACTATTCCGGGCGCAGCTGCGCATATTCAATTTTTTAACAAGCCGACAGCGGATAGATATTCCAAAACACTCATTAAAACTATCAAAATCACCAGGACAACAAAGAAAATATCCGGACTTTACTTTATTTTTTATATCACCGGGACAAAAAGAAAGCAAGCAAAAAAGTATAAAGCAGCGGTTCGGGGATTCCCAAAAGATGATATTCCAAAGGTATTTTAATGTAAATATATCTTTCAAAAGAACCGAAAGCCGGGCCTATTGTTGACAAATAGGAAAATCCAAGTATCAGCCCGGATAGCTTCGGTCAGCCGTTTTCCGCTATAATAATTTTCCGGAAAAGAAGCAAAACCGGGGCGGTTATTGCGTCTTTAATAATCTGAAACCCCGGCCGCGGTCCACGGGGATTCAACGGGGCGCATTATCACAGACGTTATTTC
>DSBP01000255.1 GCA_011049465.1 bacterium
AGGATTGAAGGAAACATGAATAATTAAGGTAAAGTGTTAGATTAAGAAACAAAGACTGGAGAAAAACAATCTGTTGAAAAGAGAACTTTTGTAAAAAAAACAGGGTTTTTCAGCACCCTGCTAAATAAGTTCTCAGAATTTTCCAAGTCCTGAACTAAACAATACGGTGGGTTGCCTATTACGCAGTCAAAGCCTCCTTCATCAACCATAATCTCCTTAAACTCCTCCTCCCAGTTAAACGGCTTGACTTTATGGAAATCATCTCCAAAATACCTGTTCAGTTCCAGGACGCTGCCGGACACAAGCGAATTGCCGCATTTGATGTTCTTGTCCAGCCTCGGCAGGATTGAGGTTCCTTTTACAAACCCCCACTCTCCCTCAAGCATCTTGAGTATCAGCGAGAGTTTGGTCACTTCCACTGCCTGGTCGTCTATGTCCACGCCGAAGATGTGGGTTTTCAGTATCTCCGCCTTCTCAGAAACAGTCAGCCTCTCCTCATGGCCTTCCGCGTCCATGGCGGTCTGGCCTGATGCCCTGTCTTTTTCCTCTTTTTTCTTCACCTTCCCCTTTGTCGCCTTTTCCTTCAGCCCCAGATAATACCTCAGCATCTCCTCATACGCCCTTATCAGGAAGCTTCCTGAGCCGCAGGCAGGGTCGAGAATGCTCAATTTCTTTGCTTTTGCCTCTGGCAGTTCCTCCAGCATTTTGCCCACTGTGTTTTTAACTATGTAATCAACGATATATTCGGGCGTGTAGTAAACGCCTCCAGCTTTGCGCACCTCGGGCTTCAGCTCGTATTTGATGGAATCGCCCGCGAGTTTTATTGTATAACCGAGGTACTGCTCGTAAATGTTGCCGAGGACCTCAAGCGGTATGACATCAAACATATACGGCTCATAAGTGGCTGATATTATCGCGTTCGCGGCCTTGAAATCAAGGCTTCAGGTCGGTTTCCCATCCCTGCCTCTTGAACAAATCACTGTTAAAAACATCCTCATATTCCTTGAATATGCCGCTCAATATGTAGGTATAGGTGTTTTCCCCCACATTTTCGCCCCGCTCGTCAAACCTGGGCTTTAAGCCCCTTATATGGACAAGCTGCCTGTCCTCGCAGAACCTTATAAATATTATCCGGTCCAGTATCTTCTGCGTAACCTCTTTCAGGAAATGGGCGTCAGCATCCCTGTTTCCTGTCCTGAAGAGCGCGGTATTGTCCCTGTACAGTTTTTTTGCCAGCGACTCGCGCCAGTCTTCAAGGTCTCTCAGTATTTCCCTGTCTATCGTAATCCTGTCGCGCGGTTTTTGCGTGAACAGTTTTTCAAGCGCGCCCTCAAGAACAGCCTGCTTTGACAACTGCCACAACTCCTCAAACTTCTCCTCATACTCATCCCATTTCAGCGATATCTTCAGCCCTTTTTTCGCGCGCCTCAAATCCGGCTTGAGCGTCGCGTCAAAAAACATTATGCGCTCAAAATCAGTAAGCAGGATAAACGGCACATCTTTCCTGTTATAGCAGTATTTGACTGCCTGAGGAATGGCCTTGTCAAGGTCGGCTTTTATGGATTTCGCCTCGATAAAAAACCTTATTTTATTGTCAACCTTTACCCCATAATCAACCCGTCCCCTTGACACACGCTCTTCCATCGTGACCTCGTCCCTGCTGCGCGTGTCCCAGCCGAGGACATCAGATAGAAGCGGTTCAATAAAGCACTTTTTGGTGTCTTCTTCGCTGTAAGCGGATGTCTTGCCCGCCTCAAGCTCCTGCCTGAACCTCTCCACAAGTTTTTTCAGGTTCTCTTTTGCCGCTGCCTTGTCCATACAACCCCTTTTAAAAACAATTTTTTATTCCCATTTACATTTCCAAATCAACCGACTGCCCTCGCAGCAAGCTGCGGGGAATTTACCCCTAATCATCACATCACACCCTGCCGGGCCGATATGCTTTTACCTTTATAATTTTACCATATTACCGGTGTTTTGGGATGTTGCTTTTTTCGTTTTTATGAGCTGCGCCCTGTACCGATCGTTTTACTCTGGTACAGGGCGAGTTGGTAGAGAGGCGGCGCTGCGTAAACGCAGCGAGAAGGTAGAGAGTAGAGAAGAGAGAAGGCAAACTGAAAACCTTAAATCACATACTACATCACCCTCACCCTCCCCTCTCCCTAAAATAGGGAGAGGGGAAATATAACTGCATAACCCTTTGCGCTACCCCACAATGGTACTGAAAAGAGTCCCTGAAATAGGGAGAGGGGAAAAATAAAAGGAAACTGAAAACTTAAAGCTGAAGACGGGGGTTGAAATGGGGGCGGGTTATTTTTTTTTCCATGCCAGCCTTAAATCAAGGCACTCGCCTATTCTGGAAATGGTATTAATCTCCGCGTTTCCCGCGCCGTTTAAGACTCTTTTCACCACCTGCGGCCTCAGGCCTGCGCGTTTAGCGAGCGCATACGGGGTTATGCTCTCCCTGACAAGCGCCTTATTCAGCCCGCTGACAAGGTTTTTCATCACTTCTTCCTCATATCCCGCGGCCGCGGCCGGGCTGCTTTTCATAAGCCGGTTAAAATAGCTCTTCGGGCAGCTGCCGTATATCCTTGTTTTTCCGGTTTTTCCCGCATATACTTTCTTCATTTTCCGCCTCCTTTTGCCGCGCAATAGCGCTTCATTCTTTCCTCGGCAAGCGCTATCTCCGCTTGCGGTGTTTTTTGTGTTTTCTTTACAAAACCGCTCACAAACCAGGCTGTACTTCCTTCCCAAAAATAGAGCAACCTCATTTCTGTTTTTGCGAATCCCGGCCTTAATTCATATATCTCTTTACTTACTTTCTTCGCATACGGTTCCCTGAGCCCGGGACCCCTCGCTTCAATCAAATCCAGATAGTACTTGATTTTACCCTACTCTTTTTCACTCCTGCCTTTTATAAACTCAAGAACAAAACACCGGCTGTTCTCGGTGTAAAACAAATAATCATATCCTCTCATTCCAAGACCCCTCTTTTTTGTTGTCGAGCCTTTTCCATCCGTGCTTCTTTATAGAATTATACACTTTTAAGTTCATAGTGTCAATGGCGATATGCGGCGTTGGCGATATGCGGCGTCCTGTACTGATCGTTTTACTCCGGTATAGGGCGGGAAGGGCGCTGCGCAAACGCAGCGATTAAACCCAGCACTTTCTTTTCCGGTTCGCTCAGTTGTCCGGCTTTAGCTTGGGGGTATCTTGGGGGGGTATCGTACCATATCTCCGCTTTGAATATTCATCATGCGCCTTTTTCAGGGCTTTGTCATGGCTTATTTTGCCGGCATCGGCAAGCAGGTTCCTGCCTGAAAACTTCAGAAAATGTGCTGTATTTCTTGCCGTCTTCCGCAGTATGTGCAAAAATTGCACACACTGAATCTTCGCTCAGCTTTATGCCGGCCGCGCAAAAATTCACTTCGGGGCTTTTTTATTTCAGATACTTCCCGAGCGGTTTTATGTTGTCCGCGACTTCATCATATACGCGGCGGGCTGTTTTTTTATCCGGGCCTGCTTTTTGCGCGGCGGCGAAAATCTCTTTCTTGCCCGGCAGGCCGCTTCCCGCTACAGTTGTTGTGTGCCGGCCGTTAAACCCTCCGCTTCGCACAAGGTCATAAGCCGGAGATACCCGCCACTTCCCGCTGTCATACATAAATGAGAAGTTCTTCGCGTGGTCATCCCTGTTCTTGGACAGCACATTAAACACCATGAGCCGGAAAACCTTCACAACCTCGCGCATATCCTTTGTAAGCGCGAGCGCCGCTCTCATCAGCGCCGTATAATCAAGCGAGGGTATCCTGAAATCCGCGTTTAAAAGCGCTGCCGCGCTTATCACATGTATTTTTCTTTTCCCCCTGCGGTCAAACCTTTTAATGCCGTAATACTTCCCGTTGAACAGCTTTGTATCCTCCATTATTATCCCGCATTTTTTCGCTGCCGCAGAATACTCATATTCAACAACGCCGATGTCCTGCCTGTCCGAAGAGCCGGGGAATTTGACGATCCACTCAGCCCCGCCTTCACGCACAATCGCTTTGGGCCTTACCCCTCCGGATGAGCCTTCCCTCTTTACAAGCAGGCCGTAATCAGCCCCCTTTTTTTCGCCGAGGGCTTTTTTCACCTCAGCCGCAAGCTTTTCAATATCCGCCCTTGAAGAACCCGCGGCAATTTTTGATTCCGGGAAGTATTCCAGGGCCCCCATGCCGTTTGCTCCTGTTATGGAGAGCCTGTCAAGCTCGGTGAGCAGCGCGGCATCCATGCCTTTTTCCGCAAGAAGCCTGTCCAGCACAAGGCGGCCCCATCCGTCGGGCAGGCTGTCGCTGAAAACGCCGAACATCCCGTTAAACGGCGAACGCTCCGCGACAAAAATACCGGGCTTAAGCGGAAGAAAAAAAGGCGAGATGGAAAAACCGGTTTCAATGAATTCAGCGGCATACTCAAAGACCGCAAGCCCGTCCCTGTCCAGCCCCAGGCGCCCTATGCTCACGGCGCCGGACTTTACCCTGAGATAGCCCGCGCGCTTAATCATTTATCCTTCCCCTCTTCTTCTCCTTAACCACCGGGGCGACTGCCTCCTCAAATGTCCTGTACATGCGTCGGGAAAAGAGGCTGTCAAAATCCCGCGCGCAGTCAAGGGCAGCAGCAAGCATTATGAGGTGTTTTAAGGATATTTCTCCGGCGCGCTCAAACCGCTTTAATGTCCCGAGGCTGACGCCCGAGCGTTTGGAAAGCGCGGACTGGGAAAGATTCAGCTCAAGCCTGCGACCGCGCACACGCGCGGAAATTTCCCTTAAAACATCTCCGGTATTTTTCGAGCCAAAACCCTCGTTAATAGATACTATTTTATCCATAATCAGCAAATTCTCCTTTTACGGATATTATATTATCCCTTATTCCAAAAGTCAAACTGCATTTTTTCACGATAAATGTAAAACATTCGGTGGACTTTTCAAAAAAAAGGACACTCCCCTATTCAGCGACAATCAGAATTCCCTGCCGTGGTTCAACCACTGTTCACGGTTGATGGTTCACTCACAGTTCACGGTTCACAGTTGACGGTTAAGAGCAAAAAAAAACTTCGTATACAGGTTGTTCACGTTGACACGTTTCGGGAGGGCATCCTTC
>DSBP01000310.1 GCA_011049465.1 bacterium
GTCATAAACGGTCATTACTGATGTGTGGTCGGGCGTCACAAGCGGGCTGTTCGGGTCAAGCTGGTTCTGATGGAAGTAATAATTTTCAGTGCCCGCCGCCGGTGGAATAACTCCGCCCGGCCTTACGCCTGCTCTTATCTCGTCAAGAGTCGGCGCGCTTCCGCCTGTCGCCACAGGCGCGGCATTTGGCGAGTAATTCGAAGGAAGAGGCGCCGGATCCGCCGCAGGAACCGCCACAGTCGAAGCATAATCATTAAGCGGGGTCATGGAGTCAAGGTTGCCCGCAAACTTAATGTAGCTTGTCATCTGCGCTGCCATTGTCATATCGCGCGGAATGATGATGTTTCCTATCCTCGAGATATCATTTGTGTTTATTGTGTATGTGGCTTCCCTTATCTGGTTCTCAGGGTTGTCTCCAAGTACTCCGAAAATATTCCTCTCGAGTCCTCCCATCCATCCCTGGAGAATCTGCCCTCCTGAAGTCGTCAGGTTTCCGTAGTTGTCCTGGTAAAAATTTCCTGCCCTTGTAAAGAAAGACTGATTTCCTGATTTTACGGCAAAGAACCCCTCTCCGGTGATTGCCACATCAAGCGGGTTTCCTGTTGTCTGAATCGCGCCCTGGGTCATTATTGTGTCAATTGACCCCATTGTCGCGCCGAGCCCCATCTGCTGAGGGTTTTTTCCGCCGATGTTCGCCGATATGTTGGCGGCTGAAGCAGCGCCCATCATCTGCGTTACCTGCTCCTTGAATGTCACCCTCTGCGATTTGTAACCTACTGTGTTGACGTTGGAGATGTTGTTGCCGATTGTGTTCATCCATGTGGAGTGAATTCTCAACCCCGATATGGATGAAAAAAGTGAACCCATCATGTTAAATCGCCTCCTTTAAATTTTGTTGCGTACGCGCTGTCCGCGCGCCGCGGAGGCCCCCTCTTCAACAAAACTGAAGAAGTCCGGCCCCGTTCCTCTTTCTCTTTCCTTTACAAAGAACATCATGCAAATACCGCGCTGTCGATGTTGGTGAAGACATTTTCCTTCATCGCGGAATTGTCCATCGCGGTAATTACCGTTGAGTTTTTCACGCTTACAATAAGGGAAAAGTTCTCAAATACCATAAGCGTTTCGTTGGCGCCTTTGGAGCGCGCCTTCTCAAAGGCATTGCCAAGCCGCTTCATGTGGTCCTGGGTAAAATCAATGTCCCGTGACTGAAGCCTCTTCTCGGCATGGGAGGAAAACTTTATTCCCGGAACTTCACTCTGAGCCACCCTGTTTTCAAGAACTTCACTGAATGACGGCGTACCCGGCCTGGCGGCAATACTCTGCTGGCGCTTCTGCGCTTCCTGCAGCTGCGACAGCTTCTGTATCTGGCTGTTGTTTATGTTATTTACCATAGCATCACCACCTTTAAGCCTTTATTTCCTTTACCTTTGAAAGGTCGTATTCCGTGCCGTTAATAAGCAATTTCGGCATGCCGTCCACAAATCTTACTACATTTACCGTTCCTTCTGCTGTGCCTGTCTCCATCTGCCCTGTCGCCGCGTTTAACTGGTCAAACTCCACAACCACTGTCTTGCCTATCAGTGAAGCTGCCTGCGACGTGTTCTGCATTACCATCAAACCTATAAGGTTTGTGTTCAGATCCTGCATTGCCAGCATCTGCGCTTCAAACCCCTGGTTCAGGTTTGTCATCTGCTCCAGCGAAGAAAACTGGGCAAGATCCGCGATAAACGACTCGTCTGTCATCGGTTTAAGCGGGTCCTGATACTTGAGTTTTGTTACCAAAAGCTGGAGAAAATCCTGCTTTCCAAGCGCGCTGTTCGGATTGTCCACAAGCGCCGTATAGATCGAATTTGAACCGCCAACTCCTTGTACGCTCATCTTGTTTTCACACCTCCTTCCTTTTTAGTTTAAGCCAAGAAATCAAGGTGGCCGTCTCCGGCCTCAAAGTACATTACATTCGCGCCGGCGCTCTCATCAGTCAGCGCCGCGCCCTGCCATTCATCAAAACTGTTTGCCGAACCACGGCTGCCCGCGTCACGGCCCTGAGCTGAAACGTCAAAAGACTCGACATTATAACCTATGTTTGAGAGAGCCTGCCTTAACTCGCCTATATTTGCCCTTATTATATCCCGTGCTTCCCCCGTTACTGTCTCTATCTTTCCTATGAGAACCCTGTTATCCACAGCCTCAAGCCTTACCACAACCCGGCCCAGTGATTCGGGCCTCAGTATTATGTTTATCCCGGTCTTCCTTATATTATCAGCACCGTTTTGGATATTGGTTACAACCTGTTTTATTACTATGGCCTCCCTTACCCGCACCGCAAAATCCCTGATTGACTCAAAAACCTTTGTGTTTACGGGCGCCTGAATATCCCTTGATTCCTTTGATGTTATGTATGTCTCGTTTATGGAAGCTGTTGCCCACTTCATCTCCTCCCTGACATTCTTTGAGACAAAATCTTTCAGCCCCGCATATGCCGCAGCCTCAGAAACAACGGGCACTTTTACGGCAGTCTCCGCGGAGTTTCTGATTCCCGCATCAGCCGCAGGCACAGCCTGAGCCTTTAAGGCTGCCGGCTCATTTTGGGCTGCTGCTGCTGCCAGCACAGCCGGCCTTGCCGGTTCTGTAAACAGCGCCTCTGCCGCAGGCTTTACAGCCTGCGTATTATTGGAAATTATGGTATTCTCACGGGTTAACGCCTGTTCCTGACCGGGCTGCTTCGCGGCATCCGCGCTGATTTCGTTCGGCACAGGGATTACTATGGGCCTGAAACCCTCTGCCTTTGCCGTATTAATAAGAAGCACGCCGTCAGGCGTAACCTGTGATGAAGAATTGGAATAAGGCTTATAAACATATGCTGTTGAATTTTGAATGTTTATTTCGCCGTTCATGGACTTTAAAAGCACAAATATCTTCGCAAGCGTTTCATTTATCCCGTCTATTAAAGGGGCTGCCAACGCTCCATAATTCCCGCCCGGATTATTTCCTCCCTGAAAACCGCTCTTTCCTGCCGCAACTGCCGCATTATTCCCCGCCGCATCGCCCTTATAAGCGCCCAATGAAGCAATGATTATTTTTTCAGCCGCAATAACAAGGCTGTTGATTTCAGCTAACAGCTTTTCCGCAATGATTTTTTCCGCTGTTTTGTCTCCGCTGCTTACAGCTCCTTTAAGCGCTGCTATTGAACCGTCTATTCTTTCAAGAGACACCCTTAAAGCTTCTGTTTCAGGTTGAGCGGGCCTGCTGTTATCCGGCGCATCGGGCCTGACAGTTATAAGGTTGCTTATCATGCCTTTCAGTAATTGAACCAGTTCATCGAGTTTTTCAGGTACGCGATTAACAGGCGCTGCCTGAGCCTGATTGACGGTTTTATCAGCAGGAGCATCTGCCCGGGCGGCGTCGTTGGCGCTGATAATTTTGGCTGCCTGTACATCCGCCTGAGGCTGCGGCTGATTAAGAACATTTCCCGCCTGTGTAAAAGCACCCTTAATAACCTCTGTCCCCGCTATTCCGTACACAGTTCCAAACGCCGCTGTTTTCACTGCCTGTTCCCCGTCAACAGCCTGAACACCGGGTTTTACGGCAATATACTGAACAACCTCTGCTTTACCTGTATTTGTATGGGCCGGGCTGATTACGGAAGTACTTGTTATATCCGCAGGATTGAGCGCTGCATTTATTTTTACATCCGCAGCATTGATTCCTGTATTTGTTTTTGCATCCGCAGTGTCAGTTTTTACCCCGCCAATTGTTTCAGCCATATTTGTTTTTTCACCCGGCAGCACGCCTGTGTTCTGCTGCGCATCAGCTGAATTCAAATTACTGCGTGCCTCTATGCCCTGCCTCAAAGCTGTTCCTTCTTCTGCTATTGATAACGGCACCGGCTTTCCGGCGGCAGTATTATTGTCCGCTGCCATCAGGACAGCGGCTATTTTTACCGCGGAAACAAATATCTTCTGCTCTGCCGCGCTTAACCCGTTTTCATTCACAATGGTTTTTAATGCCGTGTCCTGCGCGAGAGATTCATGCGGCCTTAATGACAGCTCATTTGTCCTGCCCATAACATGCATCATTGTTACTGCCTGATAAACCGCGGCCCTTACCGCAGGATTTTCTATGAGTGCGTTCTCTACTGTTGCTTTATCAGCCATCGGCTCAGAACCCATTATCTGCGACATTATGGAATTAAAATTATGAATTCGGGATTCAAATGAATTTAAACCGGACTGATTATTTACGGGCATACTTAGAGCGTTTAAAGTTACTGCAACAGCGTTGAGATTAAACAATGGTTTCACCTCCTTTGCGGAGGGCCCTCCTTGCGGTCCAGGCCCTGCTTTTTACTGAGCATTCGGCTCAGATTTTTTCATCTCAACAAAGAGCACTTTTATTACAGTCTAATTATACAAACCCTTTGCCTGTTTGTCAAGAACATTTTTTAAATTCTTTTCGTTCCCGTTCTCCTGTCTTCACATGATATATCGGAACACGCCTCTTTTTCTTTAGTTTTATTTCTATTTTGGTTTCACAATACGAAACCAAAATAGTGGCGCAAAATTCCCTAATTACTTCTTTGTTGTGGTTTTTACTGGCTGCTTAACAACCTTCGCCCCAACACAAACTGATGCAGGACGGGGCTGGCAGTGGAAAATTTCGTCGAGAACTCAGTACTGCAACTGAAAACTGATGAAATTTAAAAGTTTAAAGTTGGTACAACCCCCGAAAGACAAGACCCGCTTTGGGCGATTCGTGAATCGCCCCTACAAAAACGACGCATAACGGTATTTAATCCGTGTCTTTTGCCGGCTACTAAACAACCTTCGCCCCAACACAAACTGATGCAGGACGGGGCTGGCAGTGGAAAATTTCGTCGAGAACTCAGGGCGCGTCTGTGTTGTTCGCTATTCAACGCTATCCCAAACATCAAAGCACATCAGCGTTCAGGCCGCCCTAAAACCCGCGCCAGCCTAATCGCGTATATTCACGAATCTCCGGATGACCAGGCTCACCGCCGATGTAAATCGGCGAAATTTCTCCGCTGCCTGCCCCGGCCCACCTCAAGTACAGCCATTTTCAATTTGGAATTTGCAATTTACTAATGGACGACAAAGAATA
>DSBP01000038.1 GCA_011049465.1 bacterium
GCTATTGGGGTTGTCTTAACCGCGTGGGCGGTTGCGGCATTTGCTTCCGTGGACGCATATAAAAAAGCGGCGGATCTTGACCCAAACAGCGTAATTAAAAGGTATAACCTCGGCAAAGCCTATTATGACGAGGGAAGGTATGACGACGCCATTAACACTTTAAAAAGGGTACTGAGCATGAACAGGCAGGACGCTGAATCACACGCGCGGGTTGACCCCGTCGCCGCGCAGATGCTCGGGATAATATTTTTTAATGTAAAGAATAATGATAATGAAGCCATTAAGTATTTTAAGAGGGTACAGGAGTTAAATCCTGCGGACGGGGATAATATGTATTTTATGGGGCTTTCTTATCTCAGAAAGGGCGATAATGAAAAGGCTCTTGAGGTTTTTCTTGAGGCTGTGGCAAAAAACGCCTCAAATTCAACAGAGGCAAATTTCAGGATAGGGCAGGTTTATTACAGGAAAAATATGTTCGGAGACGCCATATCATATCTTGAGAAAACGGTTGCGGCAAGCCCGAAGCATGTTGAGGCAAGGGAGCTTCTCGGCATTATTTATCACAAACGAAAGAATACGGACAAGGCAATTACAAACCTCGCAGAGGTTGTAAAATACGCGCCTGAGAACTTTAACGCGCACTACCTTCTCGGCCTTAATTACTACGAGAAAAAACAGTATGATAAGATGATGAGCGCGTACAAGAAAGCAATAGAGATTAACCCGGGTTTCGCCGATGCCTATTACAACCTTGGAATGGCTTATTATTACAGGAACGAGTTTGAGGAGGCAATCAAGCAGTTTGAGGAGGCAAAGCGGCTCAATCCTTCGGACGCTTCAACGTTTTCGATACTGGCACAGACAAAGACAGCGGCTTACGAGTCGCGCTTAAGCAGCGGCACAATGCTTATGGTTGAGGAGGAATACCTTAAGGCTATAGAGGAATTTGAGCTTGCGTTGGCGGCAAAGCCGGGAGATTCAGAGGCGAGAAAAAACCTGGCTACGGCCAGGGATGCGGTCAAAAAAGAGATTCCGGGAAAGTTAAAGGCGGCAAAAGAGGCTTTTGACGCGAAAAAATACTCCGAGGCCTACAGCCTTTGGCAGTATGTGGCCGGGGCTGAACCGAATAACAGGGAAGCGGTTAACGGGCTTAAGAAAGTTGAAAGTAATTTATCGGATATAGTCGCGGCAAGGGAAAAGAGCGCGGCAGAGGCGCTTGCGGCAGAGCGTTATGAACAGGCAATAAGCGAGTACAGGGAGGCTGAGAAAATCGCGGGCGCATCCGATAAAAGGCGGCTCGCGCAGAAAATAACGGAAGCGCGGGAAAAACAAAGGGTAAAGGTAAACGGGCTTAACGCGAGGGCAAAAAGGCTTTTTGACGCGGGCGATTACAGGGGGGCTCTTAATGCTTATTCGGAGGCGGTTAAATTTGACAGCAGAAATAATACCGCGATAAACGGCATAACGACGGTAAACTCGAAGATGGAAACTGACAGGGAAAGGTTTCTCGCGCTTGGAACGCAAAACGCGTCCAATGACCCGAAAAAGGCCGAAGAATATTTCAGGCGGGTACTCGCGCTTGACCCCAATAACCGGGAGGCAAACCGGCAGATAGAACGGCTGACCGGAAGAAAGTCGCAGGCTGCGGTTGACGCCGGGAAAGTAAGGTCTCTATACTACGAAGGCGTGGATAAATATGTAAACGGGGATATCGAAAACGCCATAAAAATATGGGAATCGGTATTGTCTCTGGATAAGGCGCATGTTGAGGCGCAGAAAAATATAAGAAGGGCGCAGGAAAAACTTGCGGCAATTAAAACCCTGAGCAGATAAAAAAGGAGCCCCAATGAAAGTTACAATTTACGACTTGGCTAAAAAAGCGGGCGTCTCAATATCAACTGCGTCAAAGGCATTAAACGACAGAAAAGACGTGGGTGAGGATACGAAAAGGAAGATCCGCGAGCTGGCGGGAAAAATGAACTATGAGCCGTCTCATTCTGCGCGCTCTCTTGCCATGAAAAAGACCGAAAACATAGGAGTGGTTACAGCGCGATATTACTCCTCGCCCATGCTCACCAACCCGTTTTACTCCAGGATAATTGAGGGCATAGAGGAACAGCTGATAAACAGCGAATTAAACCTTGTGACGGGGGTTGTAAAAGGAACCCAGGTTGAGGCCATGCAGATACCCAAAATGGCAAGGGAAAAATCTGTTGACGGCATAATAACCCTCGGTTACTTTCCGGAAAAGTATGTGGAATTAATCGTTTCGCGCGGGCTTCATGTAGTCTCGATAGATAATTATACGAACGCGGGAAAAGTGAGTTCGGTTATTGTGAATGACGAAGAGGGTGGATATATCGCCGTTAATTACCTCATTAATGAAGGGCACAGGAGGATTGCTTTTATTTCCGGAACATCCAAGAGAAAAAGTTTCATGTTAAGGGGAGAAGGGTACAGAAGGGCGCTTGAGGGCGCCGGAATAGCTTTTGATGAGAAGCTGACTGTTTATAACGAGCAGGAAGAGCCGGGTTACGGATGGATGAAAGATTTCATCGGAAAAATAGGCGTTCCTGACGCTGTTTTCTGCAGTAATGACGTGACTGCCATCCTTGCGATTAATACGTTCAGGGATATGGGGCTCACGGTGCCTGATGACGTAAGCGTTGTCGGGTTTGACAATATTGAGCTTACCTCACATTTTATTCCTTCCATTACAACTGTTGATGTTGATAAGGAAAAAATGGGCGCGCAGTCGGTCTCTATGCTTCTTAACCTGATGGCAAAGAAGGAAAAACCCGGAGAAAAGGTTGTTTTTCCGGCAAACCTTGTAATAAGGGATTCGGTCAGGAAAAAGATTAAAGCCTGAGATTAAAACTTAAATTCATTCTTTGTGTGCCATGAGGTTCAACCTGAAATACAGCCGCTATGATTCCGGTAAATTGGAGATGGAGAAGCATAATAAAACATAGCTTCTGATGAGGATAAACGTCTAATATATGTGGATTTGAAACGGTACAGCCATGCTTTTATGGTATAATATTAAAACTTTAAAACAAAGGTAAATCATAATGAAAATAGGCATAAGACAGGCAGGGCTTTACGCGATTATGGCATACGGGTTTTTCTCGGCGGTTTCAATAACCCTTTCTGAAATATTCCTTATTTCAGGCATAATATGCGCTCTTTTAATGGTTATTAAACGCCGGGCATCGCTTAAGGAGATATTCGCGGTAAGGGCAGCCATTGCGATAGGCGTATTTTCCGTCATACACATCACGGCCGCGGCCCTTGGAATAGACCCTGCGGCCAGCCTGAAGGACACGAGGAAACTCTATCTTTTGCTGATGTTTTTTATATCGGGGTTCTTTATCAGAAGTGACAGCGACCTTAAAAAAGTGATTGTGGTTTTTATGGCAGGCGCTGTCTTTACTGCTGTTTACGCCTCAGGAGAGGCTCTGTTTCACAGGTTTATAAAGGGGGACATGGATTTCAGGGCATCTTCATTTTCCGGGACATACATGCATTTGGGCGGGATGATGATGATGGCTGCTGTTATCGGCGCGGGAATGGCTGTGTATTCGGCGATGAATAAAAAAAGGAAAGAAGCCGTATTATACGGCGCGGCAACAGCGCTGATTTTGACGGCGCTTCTGTTTACTTTTACGCGCGGTTCCTGGCTCGGCGCCGCCATAGGCATCATTATTGTCGCGGCTGCGGCAGGCAGGAGGGCGCTCTTCGCGCTCTTAATTGTAATGGCCGCAGCGGGTTTTGTGATGAAAGATACCTCGTTTTTTCAGAGGGCGGCAAGCTCGTTTAAACCGGCTCACGGCACATCTGCGGGCGAGAGGCTGTATATGTGGGAGGCCGGCATGAAAATATTTAAAAGCAGGCCGCTTACAGGCATCGGCACGGCAGCTCTTGACAGGATATACCCTGAGTATAAAAATCCAAAGGCGTTTGAACCGAATGCCGGGCATCTTCACAACAACCTGCTGCAAATTGGAGTTATAAACGGCATATTCGGGCTTGCGGCTTTTCTGTGGATTTTTGCCGCTGTCTGGGCGGGGCTCATTAAAAGGATGAAGGAATCAGGAGGTTTTCGAAGGGCTGTTTTTTTGACTGTTTTCGCGGCAGTCACGGCGTTTTTCATAAATGGTTTCTTCGAATACAACTTTTTCTCGTCACAGCCCGCGCTCATGTTCTGGTTTTTAGCCGGCCTTCTTAACTTCGGAGGGCGTGATGAAACTGCCTGATATGAAGAGAGTAAAAAAAATACTTGTAATCAGGCCGAGGGCCATAGGGGACGTGGTTCTTACCACGCCTTTTTTGAGGGCGCTGCGAAAAGCCGCGCCTCAGGCTGTGATAGACTATGTTGTGGAGCCCTTTGTTGAGCCGTCGCTCCGCGGGAACCCGAACATTAACGGCATACTGATTGTAAAACGGCATAATATAAAAAAAGAGCCTGAGTTTGTGAGGGGCATGCGAAAAAATGAGTTGAAAAAGAGCGCGCCTTTTGTGAAAATAGCAGAAGCAGTGCGGTTTTACCGGGAAATTATAACCGGCAGGTATGAGGTTGTTTTTGACCTCTGGGGGAATTTAAGGACCGCGATTATGAGTTTTTTGACAGGAGCGGGCTACAGGGCAGGTTTTAAGAGGCGTGGCAGGGCATTTTTTTATAATATCAAAGTGAGCCCTGATATCAACCCCAAATACAATGTGTTTTACCACATGGACATCTTAAAACCTTTTGGAATTGAACCTGACGGCGAAGAAACCGAGTTTTATACATCAAAAGAAGACGAGGATTTCGCGGATTCCTACATAAACAGCCTGGGGCTTCCTGAAGACAGGCTGTTTATATGCCTGAACCCGCTGGGCACCTGGGAAACCAAGCGGTGGCCGGAAAACAAATTCGCAGCGCTTGGAGACATGATACTTGAAGGAAGGAAAAATGGTTTTATTTTCATCAACTGGGGGCCGGGCGAGAAACACCATGCTGAAATGGTTTATGA
>DSBP01000185.1 GCA_011049465.1 bacterium
CTATATTTTTAAGAATTCCTCCGGAACTGTGATTTATATCGGCAAGGCAAAATCCATAAAGAAACGGGCCGGGTCATATTTTTCAAACACCAAAAAAGACATAAAAACAAACGTGCTCTCCTCGCTCGTGGCTGACATTGATTTTATAGTGACAAAGAATGAGCTTGAGGCGTTTTTGCTTGAAAACTCGCTTATAAAAGAACACAAGCCGCGTTACAACATAATGCTTAAAGACGACAAGTCATATCCGTATATACAGGTGACAGCGGGAGAGAAATATCCCGGAGTGTATGTTACAAGAAGCCTGAAGGACAAAAAATCGGTGTATTACGGCCCATATTACGCTCTTGACGCCAAGCGGGTTGTTCAGGCGATATATTCGATATTCAGGGTGAGGCAGTGCACATATGGTTTTGACAGCAGGCCTTTAAAGAGGCCTTGCATATATTATGACACGGCAATGTGTTCCGCGCCGTGTGTGCGTTTCATAACAGACAGGGCCTATTTTGAGTCTGTTGATGAAGTCAGGCGGTTTCTGCGAGGCGAATACAAATCCGCTGTAAGGCACCTTGAAAAAGAGATGCGGGTTTACTCCGCGAAAAAACAGTATGAAAAGGCCGCAAGGGCGCGCGACGCGATAGCTGCGGTAAAGTCCATAATGGAGGAGCAAAAGGTTGTGGACAGCAGGGGAAAGGATCTTGATATTATCGATTTCGCGGCAACAGAGGGGGTTTTATATGTCTGCGTCCTCAATATCCGCTCAGGAAGGCTGATAAACAAGAGGATGGAAAAATTCAATGAAGCGGCTGAAGGCGGGAGGCAGTTTGAAAACTTTTTTTACCAGTACTATACAAGAAATATTGATGAACCCGGGGAAATAATCCTTCCCGCAGGTTCAATTGACAGGGCTGCGGCAGCGCATGTTCTCGGCGGCAAAAAGACAAAGATAACTTTCAGCAAAGCCGGCAGGCTGCTTTTAATGGCGCGGGAGAATATCAGGGAGAGGATAAAAGCCGATAAAAAACAGGTGCTGGAGCTGGAGAAAAGAGCTGAAGAATACAGGAGCGCCGCTTTGATGCTGAAAAAGCGGTTTAATCTGGCGGCGCCGCCGCAGGTAATAGACGGAATAGACATATCACACCTGCACGGCGAGCATACTGCTGCTTCTGCCGTGGTGTTTAAAAACGGGCTGCCCGATAAAAACCTTTACAGGCGCTATAAAATCAGGTCGGTAAAAAACATTGATGATTATGAATCCATACGAGAGGCCGTGAAAAGGCGCTACGGAAGAATGCTGAAGGAAGACATTAAATTTCCCGATCTGATACTTATAGACGGCGGGATTGGCCAGGTAAACGGGGCAAAAGAGGCGCTTGAGCTCACAGGTCTTGATATCCCGGTCATCGGGCTGGCAAAGAGGGAGGAGCTTGTGTTTGTGCCAGGAGAAAACAGGGGAATTGAACTTGAAGCGCCCGCGAAACACCTGTTAATGAGAATAAGGGACGAGGCGCACAGGTTCGCTGTTTCATATCAGTTTCTGCTCGCGAACAGGAAACTCATTAAAACAGTCTTTGACGGGATTGATTTTATTGGTGAAAAAACAAAACAAATGATATATGATACCTTCAGGGACACTGACAGCCTTTTAAATGCCCTGGAAAATAATGATGAAAGGGCCGCTTTTCTTAACAACAGGCAGAAGGAGTCGCTGATAAAAGCGCTTAAAACCGGCGGAAAGGGAGAGACATAGAATGTTTTTAAACACCATACGGGTAAAAGTATTTGCCTATTTTTTTCTCTCATCCGCTTTTATTATAGGCATATACGGGCTTGTTACTTATAATCTTACCGTAGCCGACCTTAATGATGAGATGCAGCAGCGGCTACTTACAGCCGGCAGTTTTATTATCAGCTCAATCACTCCTGAAGAAACCGCGTTTCTTCACCTGAAGGGAAGGATATATGAAAAATATGAGGGGATACTCGGCGGGTTCAGGGAAAAGACAGGGCTGAATAATATTATGATTATCGGAACCGGGAATAAAGCGCTGTTAAGCCTGCTTGACGAGCCGGAGCATGTTATTTATCTTGATAATGAGGAGATTGAACAGGCATTTTTGGGGGACTCAACCGCGTCGGTTCTTTACGCGGGCCCCGGCGGAAAACGGTTCAAGACCGTTTACATGCCGATAAAGGGAAAAGACGGGGTTGACGCGGTGCTGGCGCTTGAGGCAAGCGCCATCTTTACGGAGAAAATCACCAAATACATACAGTCAATAGCAATTGCCGGAACCGTAATACTTGCTGCGGCATTTGTAATAGCCCTTTTGGTCTCGCGCGGCGTGAGCAGGTCAATTAACCTGCTTAAGAAAAAAACAGAAGCAATAGCAAGAAGGGATTTCGATGAGACAATAGAGGTAAAAGGCGAAGAGGAGATACGGGCCCTTGCCGGGACAATAGAATCAATGAAAAATGAGCTTAAGGAATACATAAACAACAGGGAAAAACTGGCGACTGCCGGCGAGTTTGCCGCGGGCGTAGCCCACGAGATACGCAATTCACTCGGAGTGTTGTCAGGGCACGCGGAGCTGATTAAGGAAAAGGCGAATGATGAAAAGACGGCAAAGCACGCGGACGAGATAGTGAAAAAGACCATTAAAATGAGCGGTTTTCTCAATAATTTTCTTCTTTATACCAGGGATTTTGTGCCTGAGATGCAGGAGGTTGACGCTGAGCTCTTTTTTGAGGAGCTCTTTAAGAGCCTTGAGCCTTCTGTGCAAGAATGCGTGGTTATTGAAAAACCGGCTAAAAAAACAGTGATTAAAGGCGATACATATTTGCTTCAAAAGGCGCTGTATAATATAATATTAAACGGCTATCAGGCACAGGGAAAAGAAAAACGCCGCATAGTTATGGCTGCATCACAGGCAGGCGGCGGGAACACGGAGATTACGGTAACTGACAACGGAGAAGGCATAGACCCGCGGTTTAAGGATAAAATTTTTCACCCTTTCTTTACCGGAAGAAAAGACGGGACAGGAATGGGCCTCGCCATAACATACAGGATAATAACAGAAATACACGGCGGGGAGATAAAAGCGGATTCAGAAAAAGGAAAAGGGACAGTTGTGACAATCAGGCTTAAAAAATAAAAGGTGTTTAAAATTTTGAGGCATTGGCGGTGGCATAAGTGCATGAAATATTGATTGTAGAGGACAATGAGGGCTTAAGGGATATCCTGGCAGAGGCGCTGTCTCTTCCCGGTTACTCCATTACTGCGTGCGGGTCGGCTGAGGAGGCTTTTGAAAAAATTAAGGAATCGGATTTTGATGTTGTAATAACCGACCTTAAGCTTCCCGAGGCTGACGGCATAGCAGTGCTTGAGGCGGCAAAAAACGGGAATCCGAATACGGATGTCATAGTGGCAACAGCCTTTGGAAGCGTTGACAGGGCTGTTGACGCGATGAGAAAGGGAGCGGCTGATTTTATTACCAAGCCTTTCTCCGTATCGCAGATAAGGATGCAGGTAGCGAAGCTTCTGGAAAGCAGGGGTATCAAAAAGGAGAATGAATACCTTAAGGCGGTTATAAGGGAAGTGACCGTGGGAGCAAGCGGCAGGATAAAGGAAATACTGGCAATGGCGGAAAAAGTCGCGGTGTCAGACGCGACAGTGCTTATAACAGGAGAGTCGGGTACGGGAAAGGAGCTTATAGCCGCCAGGATACACGAAAAGAGCTCCAGGAAAAACAATGCTTTCATAAAGGTCAACTGCGCGGCGCTCGCGCCCGGAGTGCTTGAGTCGGAATTATTCGGCCACGAAAAAGGCGCCTTCACGGACGCGTTTAATTCCAAAAAGGGGCGTTTTGAGATGGCGGATAACGGCACGCTTTTTCTTGATGAGATAGGGGACCTGCCGATTGCGCTTCAGGTAAAGCTTTTGCGCGTGCTTCAGGAAAAATCCTTTGAGCGGGTAGGCGGGGAAAAGACCATAAAGGCAGACGTCAGGATAATAGCGGCCACAAACAGGGAATTAAAGAGCCTTGTGCGGGAAGGGAAGTTCAGGGAGGACCTTTACTACAGGCTGAATGTCATAAACATAAATATGCCGCCGTTGAGGGAAAGAAAAGAGGATATACCGGTGCTCATTGAACACTTTATCGCCAAGTATTCGGGTTACAACAGGCATAAGACATCGGGAATTGACAAGCCGGCGCTTGAGATAATGATGTCTTACGGTTATCCGGGGAACATAAGGGAGCTTGAAAATATTATCCAGAGAATGATGGTTATGTGTTCGGGAAAACTGATAAAAACCGATGACATACCGTTTGAGATAAAGGGGGCATCTTCGGAAAAGGGCAAAAAAGGATTGTCGGGGCGCGTCAGTGATTTTGAGAAGAGGCAGATAATAGATGCGCTCAACAGGGCAAAGGGAAATAAAATAAAGGCCGCCGAACTGCTCAATGTAAAAAAATCCACTTTTCTTGAGAAGTTGAAAAAATACGGATTGAACAAAAAGGGAACAAAATGAAGCGGGCCTCAGGCGCGGTGTTAACGGGGTTTTTATTGTTTTTCATGGCGGTTTATATGCCTGCTGCGGCTGAATCCGGAGAAATCGAAAAATTTTCAAAATCAGCGGATGAGGTTTTTGCGGAATTTGAGAAGATGTCGCGAAGGCACGCGGCTGCCGGGAAAAAGTATAATGAGATAAGAAAACGCATCTCAAGGGCCAAGGAGGATGCGGGCGCAAAGGAAGGCTTCGCGGGGTTTTTTAATAATCTGCGGCTCAGGTTTTATCTGGGGCGCGGGAGCAGGGCCGCCTATAAAATGTTTGAGATTGAGGAAAGGATGAAAGAACTGAAGAACGATTATCTTGCCTATGTTTTTATCCTCATAGAAAAGTATAATAATATGCTCAGGAACTGCGCTGCCGCAAACTGCGGTGAAATGGAAGAAATATATAAAGGGCGCGCAA
>DSBP01000320.1 GCA_011049465.1 bacterium
AACGTCATTGCGAGCGACCAACGGGAGCAAAGCAATCCGGTTTTTGCCTTTAAACACAGGATTGCTTCGTCGCTGCCGCTCCTCGCAAAGACGATTAAAAGAGTTTTTCAGCAGCCTGCTAGAAAAGGCATAAGCAACTCCTCTCCCCGCCTCAAATCTACAAGCCTGCAGAATAAACCCGCCCATAATAGTGCGTAAACCGGGGCGCGCGTATCAGTCTATCGTGAAATTAACATGTTCAGGCCCATGGCAATCAGGGAAATTTCTCCGCTGCCTGCCCCGGCCCACCTCAAGTGAAACAATTTACAATTTAGAATTTGCAATTTGCAAATTAGCGCGAACTCCGCAAAACAAACCGCTTAAACATTAAAACGCCCGGTTTTTGCGTTTGGGGCTAAAGGGCTCCGTCCTGAAACGCGTCTTTGATTATCTCGATTTTTTCAGGCATCCCCCCGGACGTTATCACGCCCGCAACGTCAAAACGCACATATACCCTGCTTATGTTCTTCATCATCATGTACTCTTTTGCTGACTGTATTATCCTGCGCATTTTCTTCGGGGTTATTGCCTCGAGCGGATTCATCCCCGATTCCCTTGACTTTGCCTTTACCTCAACAAACACAAGCGTCTTTTTTTCCTTCGCTATAATATCTATCTCGCCAAAATTGGAAAAATAATTTGTCTCGATTATCGCGTATCCGTTTTTCGCAAGATAGCGCGTTACAGCCGCCTCAATTTCCGCCCCTTTTTTCCTCGAGCTTATTTCCCTCTCCATCAATAAACTCCTTTACCGGCTTGTATGAAACCCTGTGTATCGGGCATATTCCCAGTTTTTTTATCGCCTCCGCATGAGCGGCCGTGCCGTATCCTTTGTGCCCGGAAAACCCGTATCCCGGGTACAGTTTGTCAAAATTCCTCATTGCCCTGTCCCTGTGCACCTTTGCCAATATGGATGCCGCGGCAATGGAGAGGCTCTTCGCGTCCCCGTCCTTTACGGCTTCCATTCCCGTAAAATCCGCTTTGGGGCAATGCGTTCCGTCTATCAGTATTATTTCCGGCTTTACGGACAGTTTTTCAATGCAACCCTTCATGGCTGTAAGCGTGGCCGAAAGAATGTTCTGTTCATCAATAAATCTGTTTGACACCTCTGATATGGCGTAACACAACGACGCCGAGGTTATTATGTCAAAAAAAGCCTCGCGTTTTTTTTCCGAAAGTTTTTTTGAGTCATCAACCCCTTCAAGGCCTGAAACTCCGGCGGGGTCAAGTATGACAGCGGCAGCAACTACAGGCCCTGCCCACGGGCCGCGCCCCGCTTCATCAACGCCCGCGACAACACCCCTGTAGCCTCTGTCAAAACTTAAAAGCCTTTCAAATATTTCCTTTGGCCGGTTCAGTGCCTTTTCCTCTCTTCGTCCCATTCAGCAACTTCCTTATCACTTTCCGGCTCCGAAAAACCGCAATTATCGTCCAGCGCCTCTCCTGAATAAATTTTTTCCATTATCGCCTCCTCGGCAAATTCATCAGGATCTATGCCGTACTTGGCGCAAAACTCCTTCATTGCCCTGTCAACGCTGTTTCTTACGTTTATTTTGCTTTTGTCTTTTCGCATTCGCCCCCCCTTTCACAGCCTTCTTTTTCAGAGTTTTTGCCTTCTTTTTCCCGGTTTTGCGGGCCTTCCTGACAACAAGCAGCGGGCTCTCTTCTTTTTCGCCCCATATTTTTTCTATCGCGTAATAATCCCTCATCTCCCTGTCAAAAATATGAACCATTATGTCCCCATAATCGGCCACTATCCATCTGCTGTCAAAACCCGTCTCCCTGTGAAGCATGTTTTCGCCTATCTGCGACAGGCTCCTGTCAAGCGCGTCATAAAGGCTTTTGATGTGCGACGCGGAACTTCCCGTACAAACAACAAAATAATCCCAAAGCGACGACATTTTCAGCGTATTCAAAACCTTTATATCCATGCCCTTCTTTGCATCGAGCGTCTTTAATATCAGTTCCAGCCTTTTCTTTTGTTCCTTATCAATAATTGCTTTCCCTTTTTTCATCTCTCAGCTCCAAACTTAAAAAGCAGAATCCCGGACTGTTCGTCTTTTGAGAACGACAGCGGGTCAAACTGAAGCTTTCTGGCCTGTGATATGGCCATCCTGTCAAGCTCAGGATAACCGGACGCGCGCACCAGCGTTACATTCTTGACTATTCCGCTTGAAAGAACCGTTATTTCAATCATAAGTTCCGTCTCCTCGGGCAGCGTCGCGGGAAACTGCCAGTCTATCCTTTTATACCTTCTTGCCGCAAGCTGCCCGGTTATTGTCGGGTCGCCGCCCGCTATGAGTTCGGATGACCTGACCGGCGCGGCTGCCGTTTCATCCGCAGCCTCAACCGCGCTTTCATCAGCCGCAGCTTCCCTCAGCCTTCCTTTTGTTATTCCCATGTCAAGTTCCGCCTTTTGCCTCTCAATCCCGGCAAGAAGCTCCTTAATATCAGGCTGCGGTTTTTCCGGCACTGCTTCCGGTTTTTTTTCCACTGCTGTCGCGGTGCGTTTTTGCTCCTTCGCGACGCCTACGCTGCTCTTCTGGTCTCCCCGCTCCCCCATTCTTCCCGATACATCAAGAAGAGTCACCTCGGTTATAAACGCCACTTTTTGCGGAGGCTTTGTTACAACCGAAAAAGACAGGGCAAAAAAAAGCAGCAAGTGAAAGGCCATCGATACGGCAAACGATGACACCTCCACCCTGTCATGAATCATCTCTTAATCAGCCTCTCTTTTTCCTCATCCGGAATGGTGGATATGGCAAGTTTTTCGGCTCCAGCCTCCCTTGCCAGGCTCATGGCCTTGACCATTTCCCCGTGAAAAGCCATCCTGTCCCCCTCAATTATTACGGTAGTCACTCCTGTTTTTGACATTTCTTCTCTTATGCCGCTTAACAGCGATTCATCATCTTTTGCCTGCCGGCCGTTAAGGTAAATAAACCCGTCAGAGGTTATGCTTATTATAATATTTTTATCCTGAACAGCCTCGGCCGGCGCCCTCGCGGACGGAAGGTTTATGTCTATGTTCCCCTGCATTATAAAAGGCGTCGCGACCATAAAAATAATAAGAAGAACAAGCATAACATCGGTAAGCGGCGTTATGTTTATCTGCGTAATCAGGCTTTCTCTTTCCCTTTTTTTAAGCATGTTTATGCCTCTTCAATCATATCCGCGAATTCAGAAGCCGCATTAATGCACTGCGTCTCGATACTGTCTATTTTTTTTACGAAAATATTATACGCTACCACGGCAGGAACCGCGACAAAAAGCCCCGCTGCTGTCGCTATAAGCGCTTCTGCTATGCCGTCCGCTACCACAGAAGGGCCTCCCCCGGATGAAAGTGAAAGGTCGTGAAACGCCCTTATTATGCCGAGCACTGTCCCGAAAAGGCCCACAAAAGGCGTGACGTTTCCTATTGTCCCGAGTATGTCAAGAAACTTTTGCATCCTTTCAGCCTCGTAGTTCAGTTCCCTTTGCATGGCGCCTTCCAGCCTGGGCCTGTCAAGCTCCCTGTTCTTAATACCCGCGTATATTACGGCGGCTACCGGCCCGGGCGTTGTCTGGCACAGGGTTATTGCCGCGTCAAAATCTTTTTTCATCACATTTTTCCTCAGCTTATCCATAAAATCCCTGGTATCAAGCTTCATGGATAAAAACCTCATTGTCTTTTCGGCTATAATCCACCACGACCAGATAGAAACCAAAAGCAACAAAAACACGGTGATACCGCCCTTTACTATCATTTGCCAGAACGAAAGGTCTCCAAACATTTAACGCCTCCTTGAATTTTTCTTCTAAAAACCGATAACAGCCTCAAGCCCCAGATTCAGGCCTTTTTCCCTGTAATAATATAACAAATAGTAATTATTATTCAATACGTTATTTACATAACCGCCTATCGTGAAATAATCATTTATCCTTCTTGAAGCCTTAAGGTTTAACGCCACATATGCGCCCGCAGTCTCATGCAATGTTCCAAGCGCGTCTGACGCCGTGTCCAAGCCCGCCTCAAACCTCCACTCATCAGGTTCGTAAATGAACGCGGCTTCTGCCGAGTGCGCGGGAAAATACGTTATTTTGACGGGGCCGGGCCCCAAAATGTTCCTGTATGAGTATCCGGCCACAACCTTGAAATCCCTGATTTTCAGCGTCTCCACGGTTATTCCCGCTTCAGTATAATCCAGATCCCTGTTGTAAAAAGTAAAATAGTTTTCTCCTGCCGGAGTATCCAAATACGCGTAGTTTTTCACCGAATAATAGGAGAAATACAAATCCGCAAAAACCTCAAAAAGGCTCATATTAAGCCCTGTTCTCAAGTTCGCGCTTTGCGCGGGAACCAGCGCGTCTTTTGACGGCAGTATGAACGGCACGCGCAGTTTTTCCGTATAGTCAGGCGTCATGAGCCTGGGTTTAAAATCCGCGTATAAGGACGCCCACGGCAGAATATCCCACGCTGCCGAGAGATAAGGACTCATGCGGTAATACTCTTTATCATCCCTGTATCCCTGCACCCTGAAGCCCCCCTGAAATATCACAGGCTCAAAATAGAGAATAACCTTAAAAACCGATTCAATATCATACGGGTTGGAGTAATCAATAAAATCCGATTCCGTAAACGCCCCATACCCCTTTGCGTTGACGACCGCTTTTATCTTTGTCTTATCGTCAGCCATGAAATCCCTCTCAGCATAAGCCCCTGCTTCAGCCCTGTTTTCCGTGTAAACGGCCCGGCCCCCGTCCCTTTGAAGCGTGAAATAAAGGTATTTCACAACCGCGTTATAATCAACACCCGCTGTTGTCCCTGAAAAACCCGCGGAAGCATTAAAAATCCCGTTGCTGTGGCTGCTTCCAAAAGGATTGCCGGGGTAGGGATTTGAGAACAGATTCATGGTAAAACCGGCATTGTAAGAGGCCCTTATATC
>DSBP01000136.1 GCA_011049465.1 bacterium
CTGCTATATATATGATTAAGCCCGTGAAATATCGGGCTAAAGGAGAGCCGGCGGCAAACACCACCAAACAAGCTCTCCTTTATTTTTTCAAATAAAAACTTGACAAACAGCATTAAATATTGTATAAACTAATTGTTGACTAAATAGGTCAAGTTAGTAGAGATAAGACAAAAGGAGAAGGCTGATGAAGATTTCATTTAAAGGAGACTACGCAATCAAGACACTGGTTTATCTTTCCATTATATATATGGAAAGCGGCGACAAAGAGAGATATGTGCGCCTGTCTGAAATAACAGCGTCGCAGGATATTCCGGAATCTTTTCTTGAGCAGATTATGCTGGTGCTCAAAAACGCGGGTTATGTAAAGACGCACAGGGGGAAAAACGGCGGGTATGCCCTTGGCAGGAACCCCAATTCAATCAGGCTCGGCGAAATAATAAGGCTGATAGACGGAACAACAGCGCCGATTGGCTGCGTCAGCTGCACAGCTTACAAATACTGCGATTTCGAGAAAAAATGCGCGCTCAAACCCGTATGGGAGGAGGTGCGAAACGCTGTTAATTCAATAGTTGACAACATTACCATTAAGAGCCTTGTCGTAAAGCAGGCTGAGCTTGAAAGGGAAACAAAGGGAGAGCTCAGCCTGGCATACAAGGGCGGGTTTTATATATAAATATAAAAAACAGATAAAAAAGGAGAAACAAAATGGCAGAATTAAAATTTGACACGCTTTCGCTTCACGCAGGGCACACGCCCGACAAGGAGACAAACTCAAGGGCAGTGCCGATTTACCAGACAACGTCTTATGTTTTTAACTCTACGGAACACGCGGCGAATCTTTTCGGATTGAAGGAATTCGGCAACATTTACACGCGGCTCATGAACCCGACAACAGATGTGCTGGAAAAAAGAATAGCCGCGCTTGAGGGCGGCGTGGCCGCGCTTGCGTTCGCATCAGGCATGGCCGCGATTACCGCCTCAATCACAACAATCGCGCAGGCAGGAGATGAAATTGTTTCAGCCTCAAACCTCTATGGCGGTACAGTAACGCTCTTCGGCCACACTCTGCCGAGGCTGGGTATAAACGTCAAGTTTGTGGACGCGAAAAATCCGGAGAATTACAGAAAGGCAATTACGCCGAAGACAAAGGCGCTTTTTGCCGAGACAATAGGAAACCCGGAGCTCAATGTCCTTGATATTGAGGCGGTTGCGAAAATAGCGCATGAAGCCGGAATACCGCTCATAATTGACTCAACAGTCACGCCGCCGTCGCTGTTAAGGCCCATAGAGTACGGAGCCGACATTGTAGTCCATTCGCTTACCAAGTATATAGGCGGGCACGGAAATTCGCTGGGCGGGATAATAGTTGATTCCGGGAAATTTGACTGGAAGAGCCCGAAGTTTCCGCTGATATCGGAGCCGGACCCTGCTTATCACGGTATCAACTTTGCCGAAGCGCTCGGCAATATCGCCTATATCATAAAGGCAAGGGTGGCATGGCTGAGGGATACAGGAGCGGCCCTTTCGCCCTTTAACTCATTTTTAATCATTCAGGGTGTTGAGACGCTTTCTCTGAGAATGCAGAAACACTCGGATAACGCCGTAAAGGTGGCGCAGTTCCTTGAGAAACACCCGAAAGTGTCATGGGTAAATTATCCTGGGTTAAAAAACTCTCCTTACTATAAGCTCGCGCAAAAGTACCTGCCAAAAGGCGCGGCCGGGCTTATGGGGTTCGGCGTAAAAGGAGGTGCAGAAGCGGGGGTGAAGTTTATTAACAGCGTAAAGCTCCTGTCGCATCTTGCAAATATAGGGGATTCGCGTTCGCTTGTAATACACCCGTGGACAACGACGCACCAGCAGTTGTCTGATGCGGAAAAGCGCAGCGCAGGCATCAGCGAGGATTTTATCAGGCTATCTGTCGGCATAGAGGACGCGGATGATATCATCGCGGACATAGAGCAGGCGCTGGGATAGAGCGGGGGCAGAGGCGGAGCAACCCCGCCTCTGCCTTTTTTCACCGGGTTTGATAAAATGTTTGTAAAATAGTTCAAATCTGGTAAAATGTTTTTTGTTTCCAAAGGGTTATAATTAATTACTGGAAAGGCATGAAAGATGGAAAAACAGGACAAAACCAGAAGCGAGAAGAACGGAAAAACTGAAAAAAACGAGAAGCCTCCTGACAGGCCCGAGGCGGGGTCTGTCGGAATAGTCGAGACAAAGTATTTCACATTCGCCGAACCGCCTGATGAGCTTGTCCTTGAGAGCGGGGAAAAGCTGGGGCCCGTAACACTTGCCTATGAAACCTACGGAAAACTTAATGATAAAAAGAACAACGCGATTTTAATCGTGCACGCCTTATCCGGCAGCGCGCATGTCGCCGGATACCGGTCGGCAGAGGACAAAAAACCGGGCTGGTGGGACATAATGGTCGGGCCGGGCAAGGCAATGGACACAAACAAATACTTTGTCATCTGCTCAAATGTCTTGGGCAGCTGTTACGGTTCGACAGGGCCTTCGTCAGTTAACCCGAAGACGGGAAAACCTTACGGAATTACGTTTCCTGTTGTCACCATAGCGGATATGGTAAAGGCGCAAAAGGCGCTGCTTGACAGCCTCGGCGTCAATAAGCTGATTACGGTCATAGGCGGGTCAATGGGCGGGATGCAGGCCATTGAGTGGACGCTTCAGTATCCTGAAATTCCCGAGAGCGCCATTGTCATAGCCTCATGCGCGGAGCAGTCCGCGCAGGAAGTGGCGTTTGATGCTGTAGGCAGAAACGCAATCACGGTTGACCCGGAGTTTGAAAACGGGGAATACTACGGGAAAGATAAAAAACTCAAGGGACTGGCTGTCGCGCGCCAGATAGCGCACATTACATATCTCTCTGAAGAGGGCATGGAGAAAAAATTCGGCAGGAAGCTGCAAAACGGGCAGAAATTCAGTTACAAAATTATCAACAGGGAAATTCCGCCGGGATGCGATGAGTTTGAGGCGGGGTTTGAGAACGAGTTTACCGTGGAGAGTTATCTTGCCTATCAGGGAAAAAAATTTGTGGAGAGGTTTGACGCCAACTCGTACCTTTATATTACAAAGGCGATGGATTATTTTGACACGGCGGAAAAATACGGCGGAGGCTCGCTTACGCGCGCGATGAGGAAGGCGCAGGCGGAGTTTCTTATTATTTCATTTACATCCGACTGGCTATATTCCTCAAAACAGTCAAAGGATATCGTTGAGGCGCTCAGGGTAAATAATAAGGATGTCTCATACATGGAGATAAAGTCGAGCTACGGCCACGACGCTTTTCTGCTCGGCAATAAAAATGTGACGGAAAACAAGATACTGACGCAGGCGATAAGGAACTTTTTATCGCATGCGAAAGTATAAGAGGCGTGAAAATGTACAGAGAGATATACTTAAAGAACCTATACGAGGAGATAATAGCCCTGATTGAGCAGGGCTCCCGCGTCCTTGACCTTGGATGCGGCGACGGGGAACTGCTGCACCTGCTGATGGAGCGCAGGAACGTTTACGGGCTGGGCATAGACATTTCCACGGACGAGGTGTTAAAGTGCATAAAAAAAGGGGTGTCGGTAATACAGGAAGACATAGATGAAGGGCTTGAGAAGATAAAAGACGATTCCTATGATTATGTCATTGTATCAGAGACGCTTCAGACCGTCAAAAAACCGGATTATGTTTTAAAGCAGATAGTAAGGCTGGGGCAGTACGGCATAGTTTCTTTTCCGAATTTCGCGTATCTGGGGACAAGGCTCTCGTTTTTATTTAAGGGCAAAATGCCGAAGACAGGCGCGCTGCCTTTTGAGTGGTACAACACGCCCAATATCCACCTGCTGACAATAAAGGATTTTAAGGAGTTCTGCGGGAACAACGGGATAGAGATACTGAAGGAGATATACTTCAGGCACGGAAGCAAGGACGCAAAAGCCTTTTTCGGCCTGGAAAACCTGCTTGCTGAAGAGGCGATATTTGTGATAAGGAAGAAGAGGGGGTAGTAGTGGAAACAAAAACAGAGGGGGCGGATAAAAGGGTTTATATAGCGTTGTTTGTCATTATTGTATTGGCTGCGGTTGTAAGGGTGAATCTTCTCGGCCTGCACAGGCTGCATATGGATGAGTGTTTGTACTCGGCGTATAGTATAAGAATGGTAACTAAAGGGGATCTTCTTTTGAACGGAGGGCTGCAGGTTGACAAACCGCCGTTATTCTTTTATGCAATAGCAGCGTCTTTCCTGATAAACGGAATATCTGAAAATGCGGCAAGAATACCCAATATTATTTTTTCACTTTTCACCATTTTTTTCATATATAAATTCGCCAATATTCTTTTCAGAAAAAAAAGCGTATCCCTGTTAAGCGCTTATTTTGCCGCGTTTTCTGTAATGTTTGTTTTATTCAGTACTACTGCTTTTCAGGACATATCCATGATTATGTTTTTTATGTGGGCGCTTATTGCCGCAAAAGACGGAAGGTTTAAACTATCCGCCGCGCTTTATGCCTGTTCTATAGCATGCAAGCCAATGACAATTTTTTTGTTTCCGATTTACGCGTGGTTTATTTTTGATTTTGCCGGTTTTGTTATAAACAAAAAGAATTTAAAAGATTTTTTTGTGGGGATATCATATGTATTTATTCCGCTTATATTGTGGAGTGTTTTTGCCGCAAATCCAAGGTTTGGTATTTTTAAATTTTTCATCACCCAGCAGCCCGAGGCTATGAGTGTATCTTTTGATATAGCAGGCAGGGCCGCTGCCTGGATGGCGCATATCAAGTATTTAATGAACGGTTTCTATTACAGCTTTGCTGCGGCTGGAGGCACACTGTTTTTGATTGTTTTTTTTCTTGTGAACAGAAGAAAAGAAGAAGCAAAACCTTTTTTGTTCTTGTTCGCGTCAATAGTATATATA
>DSBP01000294.1 GCA_011049465.1 bacterium
CACGCCGACGTCAACGCCCACGGCAACGCCTACATTTACAGAGACATTTACAAGGACTGCGACGCCGACAGCGACAGAGACAAGCACGCCGACGTCAACGCCTACGGCTACACCTACGTATACGTTTACGATGAGCCCGACGCCGACGTTCACGGCTACGTCGACGCCGACGTCAACACCGACGTCAACGCCTACCGTCACGCCAACTTATACTTTTACAGCGACCCCCACGTTTACAAACACGATGTCGCCGACGCCTACATTTACGCCCACGGCAACACCTACGTTCACCCCAACAAATACATTCACGCAGACAGCTACACTTACACCGACACCTTCTTATACATTTACCGCCACACAGACATTTACAGCAACGGTAACTTTGACAGAGACCTCAACAAATACAGCAACGCCTACCTTTACTCCCACGCCTGTCCGCTTTCCGATGACAATGGACATAGAAATCTACAATTCGGCCGGAGAAAAAATCAGGGCAATAACAAACACGATGGTGTCGGATATGGTTAATGATGTCATACTGATGGCGAACTCAGGTCCTGTCAGCGCCTTTAATCCCGATGAAAGCGGGCTGACCATAAGGCTGCCCGGCGTATTTATACCCGGACAGGAGGGCGCGCTGTATTCTGACTTTGAATGGGACGGCCTTAATCAGAGCGGGCAGGGGATAAAACCGGGGCTGTATTATGTTAAGGTAACCATAAAAGACACATACGGCTCAGCTTCTACGGTGATAAAAGAGGTGACAGTATTAAGGGTTGAGGAATATGTGAGGCTCAATATTTACAACTCTGCCGGCGAACTTGTTAACAGAATAGAGGTTCCAAAAGCGGATTCAACCGTCCTGAACCTGTCCGTGGCGGATGTAATCTTCCTCGGAAAAGAGGGCTACAGCATACCCATCGGCTACGCGCCCGGAAAAGTGCTGTACTGGGACGGCAAGAACATGGCAGGAAGAATTGTAGGCAGCGGTGTCTATGAGATAGAGCTTGACATTAAAACAGCCGACGGGTACCGTATAATAGCGGCAAAATCAGTGACAGTATTCAAACAGGCTTCTGACGGGGTTATGGGCAGGTTAAAGGTTTACCCCAACCCGAATGTTATAGAGCGCGGTAAGCCGGGGAAAGCTGTTATTGCCTGGGAAAACAGCGCGTCCGGAAAAGTGTCGATAAAAGTCTATAATGTTTACGGTGAGATGATAACAAGGATTACCGCATCTCTGGCATCGGGCAGCGCCGAGTGGGACATGAAAACATCTTCAGGAAACGTAATAAGCAGCGGGCTGTACGCGCTTGTGATTGAGGCTGTACGGGACGGAGGAGAGACAGAGGTCAGGATAGAAAAGATGACAATAATCCGCAGGTTTTAAGCCCTGATAAACCGGCAAGTTCCGAAAAAAAATACCATAATAATAAAGGAGGTGTTTAATGGCAAAACGATTTTTGCTGACAGCCGGAGGCGTTGACAGGAAAGGCATAGTCTTTAACCTTGCGAATGTCCTGAAAAAAAACGGGTTTAACATAGAAGATTCTTCCATGGTGATGATGAGAAGGACATTCTCTGTCATCATGTTTTTATCCTCAAAAACCCGGCCTTCCGCCGGGTTCCAAAAAGAGCTGGATATTTTCATGAAAAAATACAAAATGGCAGCCGGGATAAGCGAAGTGACGGAAAAAGACATGCGCGAGTACAGCGGGGACAACAGGTATATGATATCAATAAGCGGCGCTGACAAAAAGGGAATAGTCAGCGCGATGACAGGTGTTGTTTATAAATTCGGCGGAAATATAACCGGGCTTGAGACAAAGAGTTCTGAAAAGGTCAAGCCGCATGCCTACTATATGTTTATAGAGGCTGATATGCCTAAAAAGACGGGCGTAAAAGGGATGGAGGCGGCTCTTGCGCCTGCCGCGAAAAAGCTGGGCGTTCATGTAAGCGTAAACAGGGTGGAAAGCAGCGCTTTATGAATATACTCCTGTTTCCAAACCCTGTTTTACGGGAAAAGTCGGAAAAAATCAAAGACATTACCCAAAAAACAGCCGGCCTGGCGGCTTCGCTGGAAAAACTTTTATCCGCAAATAAGGGCTGCGTAGGGATAGCCGCTCCTCAAACAGGAAAGCTTCAGCGGCTGGTGGTTGTGGATGTGACAGGGCATAAAAAGGCTGAACAGCAAAGCGGGCAGCTTATTCTGATTAACCCGGAAGTGTTGATAGCGCAGGGCGCCTCGGAAAACAGGGAGGGGTGTTTGAGCGTTCCTGATTTTACGGGAAATGTTAAAAGGGCGGACGGGTTAAGGATAAAATACATTGATATTGATTCAAATGAGAGGCTGCTTGAGACATCGGGTTTTGAGGCGGTTGTAATCCAGCATGAAATCGACCATCTTGACGGAGTGTTGTTTATTGACCGGATAAAAAACAGCAGGCGGGACCTTTTTAAGCGGAAGAATTATTAAGGAGAAGCAGCGGCTCCGGGAGGGGACTAGCCTATAAAAAGGCTTTTTGTGGAAAAGTCAGGGTCGCTTGTGAGGTTTACCCCGAGTTTTTTAAGCCCGATTTCATCACCCGGAGTGGGTATGTGCGTTATGTGCACCTCGCAGCCGTTAAACTCCCTGAGTTTTTCCATGGCGAGCTGCGCTGTCGGGTTATGTGTGGCGCTGATGCAAAGCGCGATAAGAGTCTCCTCAAGGTCAAGGCTCACGTTGCGTTTTCCCAGGATATCTTTTTTGAATTTTCCTATGGATTCGGTAACGCCTGGTGAAAGCAGGTGAATTGTATCAGGTACGCCGGCCATCGCTTTAATCGCGTTCAGCACAAGGCTGGACGCCGCGTGCATCAGGTGGCTGTTTTTTCCGGATATTATCCTGGAGTCTTTCAGCTCTATGGCTGCACCGCAGTAAATGCCGTCGTTGCCCTTGCCCGACTGCTCGCAATCCGCCGCTGCCGCGCGCGCCGGGAGGACCACTGTTCTGTCTTCGGGTTTGATGTTGAGTTCTTCCATTAAAAGTTCTGATTTTTGGACGGATTCCATATCCGCCAGGCCCATCATGTATTCGCATTTGCAGCGAAAATACCTTCTGATTACCTCCTGCTTTGAGGCCTCGGCGCACGCGATGTCGTCAATTATACCGAACCCGGCACGGTTGACGCCCATATCCGTCGGCGATTTATAAACGTCTTTTTCGCCCATGATTCGCGTCAGAATGCGCCTTATTACGGGAAAGGCCTCCACGTCGCGGTTGTAGTTTACCGCGGTCTCCTTATATACATCGAGATGGAACGGGTCTATGAGGTTAAAGTCCTTGATATCAAGCGTGGCAGCCTCATAAGCGGCATTCACGGGATGTTTTAAAGGAAGGTTCCAGATGGGGAAGGTCTCGAATTTTGAATATCCGGAATTAATGCCTCGTTTGTGGTCGTGGTAGAGCTGGGAGAGGCAGGTAGAGAGCTTGCCGCTGTTGGGCCCGGGGCCCGTTACGACTATGAGCGGCTTGTCGGTCTCTATGTAATCGTTGGCTCCGTAGCCCTGGTCGCTTACTATGGTATTAACATCAGTCGGATAGCCTTTTGTGAATTTGTGAACGTAAACACGGATGCCTCGGCGCTCAAGCTTGTTCATGAACTGGCCGGCGGACGGCTGGCCCTCAAACCTTGTGACCACCACCCCCAAAAGGTCGAGCTTCCATTCCTTGAGTTCGTCTATGAGTTTTAAAACGTCCATGTCATAGGTAATGCCGAAATCAGCGCGTATTTTTTTGCGCTCAATCGCGCCTGCGTAAATGGATATTATTATGCCGGTCTTTTCCCTTAATTTCTGAAGAAGGCGGATCTTGCAGTTGGGGTCATAGCCGGGAAGAACCCGCGCCGCGTGGTAGTCAAACATGAGTTTTCCGCCGAATTCAAGATAAAGTTTTTTGGTCCTGTTAACCCGGTCAAGTATATAGGAGGTCTGTTCATTAAGGTATTTCTCGCTGTCAAAGCCTTTTTTCTGCATGTGTCCTCCCGGCTCTTTTTATTGTTTATAATACAGACATAATAGCGGTAAAAATGGTTTTGTCAACGGGTTAAAAAATAAAAAAGGCCGCGCTGCCTTAAGGGGAAGGGGTAGGGGTTAAGGAGTAAGAAATGTCAAAATCTTACTGCCTTTGGAGGATGAGGAGCAAGGGTAAGGAAAAAGGAATTTACTGCCGGTTTGCGTGTTTCCGGCAAGTTTTCCTATTTCCTTAACCCCATCTCCTCATCCTTCCAAATTTTCGGCAGAAAATTTGGCTCCCCGGGCAGGACTCGAACCTGCGACAGCGTGGTTACAGCATGACTCCGATTGCTCGGAGAGTCGGACTATACCATCACCATAGCCTTTTGGCCTTAGGCGGCGGGTGTCTAGTCTCTGCACCTTCCCTGTACTATTTACTTCGTTCCAGTACAGGGCTTGGCTCAGGATTGCCCCATAGGGGTTTCCCTGAATTTACCCGCTTTTCACCTCAGCGTTTCCGCCGAGGGCTGCTAACTTTGGTGTGGATTTCTCTATGGCAATTCGCACAAACAAGCACGCATTTATCAAGTTCCTCTTTAACGGATTCCCAGCTTCTTGTATACCCTTTGCAGGATATTCCAAAGTCCTTATGCTTGGCATCCAAATGATGGAACTCCAGCGCTTCTTCGCATTTTTTGTATCCACAAAACGAGCATTTACCGCCTTTGTATTCCAGCGCCATCTTTCTTATCTTTTTTCTGCGCTTGGTCACAGCAACAAGCAAATACTCTCTGCGATCTCTGTATGTGCGTTTTTCAAGAACCATACTTGCCATCCTTCATCCACACCCCGTGCACAGCCACGTGCTCTACCAACTGAGCTACCAGGGAACCTGTATATTACAAAAC
>DSBP01000117.1 GCA_011049465.1 bacterium
AACCCTACGGGATACTCGCAAACAGTAGAGGAACTCAACGGCGCGTATGGCGTGCAGAAGCGGTATGTGTATGGGTTGGATTTGGTAAGTGTGACAGATACAGGCTCAGGCAAGACGTATTACTACGGCGGGTTATTTTAGCCGGAGTTGATGATGATTATGTCCTTGACAGCGGGTGAAAATTTGTATATTATAATATCAGTAAGTATCCACATATAGGAGTTAAGTGGTTATGAAAAATACAATTCTTTCTGAAAAAGGCCTTAAAATTATAGAGGGAATAGTATTATCTGCAGGGAAAGTCGTTTCTTCCGCGCAGATAATGAGGATTATGCTTAAAAAGTATTCCTTGTCAGGGGCAAAAAAGCGCATGGCTCAGCTGATTTCTGCCGGGTGGCTTGTCAGGATTAAACGGGGATTGTATCAGGTTGTTACTGATATTTCGGCCTTAAAGACAGGGGATATGACACTTTTTAATCTCGCGTATGAACTTAATCGCGAATCCTATATTTCGCTGGAATCAGCCCTGCAGCACCACGGTATGTTCGACCAGATGCTTTCCGGCGTGTACTCCGTGACTTATAAGCGCGCGCGTAAATATGAGATAAATAAATCACATATTGTTTTTTGCAAAATAAAAGAGCGGCTATATTTTGGATTTGAAGAGATTGAATACAACGGCCGGAGGCTGAACGTGGCAGCCGCTGAAAAGGCCATACTTGATATTCTATACTACTACTCTGATAATTATCACGCCGGGCTTGTGATGGAAGTTCTGAAAAATCATAAGGACTCAATCGACTGGAAAGTGTTCTCGGGATTTGCCGGACGTTTTGGGGCGGATATAATAAGGCAGGCCGGTTTCTTTATGGAAACTCTGGGGCAGGATTACGAAGCTTTGTTTAAGAAAGCATCTGTTTTGAAAGGGTACAGCAGGATGACGAAAGGCTCAAAGGAATTTAACGCGAAATGGAGGCTGTACTATGACTCTAAAATTATTAAATAAAACCGAACTGCAGTTTATAAATAAAAACAGCCTTAAATATGACCTGGCAACGGCGGAAAAAGACTACAGAAACAACTGCCGGGTTTATCGGCGGTTTATCGGCGGTTTATCGGAAATTGAAATTGACTGTTTCTTTGGAAATTGGTAAAATATGGATATGAAGAAAATGATGTGGAAGCCGGTATTCAGTTACACAGATGCAATAGTCAACAAATTGATGGCGTTGGAGGCGCTTAAGAACAGCATCGTCAGAACGAATCTGCCTTCTAATGAAATGACTAAATTAAAGCATGAAGCCAAGATTCGATCAACTCATTATTCAACCGGGATTGAAGGGAATCTTTTAACGCTTACACAGGCCCGGCAGGTCATTGATGAGAATAAAGTAAATTTTAAAGGAAGAGATCGTGATGTGAAAGAGGTTGCCCGCTATTGGGATGCCTTGACTCAGGTTGAAAATTGGGCCAACAATCAAAAAACCTTTTCGGAAGAGATGATAAAGAAGCTTCATGCTATTGTCGAAAAAGGCAAAAGGGCAAAGGGTACTGAATACAGGAAAGAACAGAACGTCATAAAGGATGCTGTAAGCGGCAGAATCGTATATATGCCTCCTGAAGCAAAGGATGTCACAAGGCTGATGAAAGAAATGGTTGCCTGGGTCAAAGAAGCTGAAAGGCAAAAACTGCCGGCTCCGGTCATCGCTGCGTTGGTTCATTATCAGTTTGTAACATTACATCCTTATTATGACGGGAACGGCAGAACCGCAAGGTTGCTTTCGACGTATATTTTGTTTAAACATGATTATGGCCTTGATGGCATGTTTTCGCTTGAAGAATATCACGCGATTAAACTTGCTGAATATTACAAAGCGCTTTCTATGCATCAGGGCGTCAACTATTATATGGGGGGGGAGAAGGCAAAGCTGAACCCGTGGGTTGAGTATTTTATTGATACGCTTTATTTATCATATGAAGACCTTAGGAGCAGGGTTGAAGAGCGCGGCGTAAAAGGAAAAACCAGAGAATCTGAACTGATACGGCAGCTTGACAGAAGAGCAAGGGAGATTTATCCGCTTTTTGACAGGCAGGATATGATATTTTCAAAAGATGTGGCAAGAATACTGAAAATATCCACAAGAACGGCAAGAGAACGCATTAATGAGTGGATTGAATCAGGGTTCCTGGAGAAAACAGGAGCATCGAATAAAAATGCCGCATACAGATTAGGCAAAAAGTATAGGTAATATTATCGGTGGTTTAACGGAATGCCGGATTAATTTGGAAAGCGAGCAGTAACAGCATCGGTTAAACGGCGATGCGGACAATTTCTTTGCATGATTTATATGATGTGACGCCCGCCCTGCGCTGCTGTTCTTTCTTCCTTCCTGATTCTCACTGACGATGAAAGGTTTGTATGATATCAAGCCCATATACCATAAAGGTATGGGACAAACTCAATGAGCGGGGGGGGTATACAAATTTAAAGTCAGATGTTAAATTTGTATTGACTTATATTCGGTTCGCCGGGATTAACCGACACCGCGCACTGACTCAGGACGTTGCCGAACAAGCCTTATTCCACCTTAAGCATTTCTTTGATTATCCTTTGTATATCAGCGGCAAACACATCCGCGGCGGGCCTCTTTATCCATTTCGCCGTTTCAATCAAATCCGGATTAAACCTTTCCATTTTCTCGGCAATTAAAGGGGGAAAAACCCCCGCAGCCTTGGATCCGGCCGCTTCAAAGATTAATTTCCAGTCCGGATTAATGCTGTTCGCGATTTCCCGTATGTCAACTATATCCTTCACCTCATCCCTGTCCTTGAACGCGGTGATTTTATTGGCGAGAATATTCATAAGGTTGTCTATCCTGGAGAAAGGGGCGTCTTTTATTTTTACCGGTTCGCCAAGGTAAAAGGGTATGTCATTGACAAATTCCACCTTTAAATCACCCTCGGCTATAATTCTTGCGAACCTGTCATCATTCATTTTTACGGAAAATTCGACACCGGCGTGTTTTATGGCAGTAAAGGCACTGTTCAAATAATCATGGAATTTCGCGTCGTCATTTACGAAAAAGTCCAGGTCGTCGGAATAGCGGTGATTGAAGTAAAACCGCGACAGCGCGGTGCCGCCGGTCAGGTAAAAAGGCGTGCCTGACTTTTCAAGCGCGGCAAGTACTTTATCCTGCAGCGGGTATATTGTATTTTCGTAAGACATAATCTATGCCCTTTACGCGTGTTTTATTGCGGATGGATTTTTTCAGTATTTTCCAGTCCCTGGCTATCCTTTTTAACCCGACTATTTCAATAAGGTCGTAATATCTCATGCCTTCTATGGCCCTTCGTTCTGCCCAGATCCGGTCAAATCCATCCGGCCTGATACCGGAATCAAGCATTTTCAGGAAATCATCCTCTGTGATGCTGCTGTCCCACAGCAGCTCTTTTATGGCTTTTCTTGTTTTTTCAGTCATTTTTTTCACCTGTTGTATTATAGCAGAAAAACCCGCATATAAAAATAAATTTTCAACAACGAAAGCGCCAAAAACAAAAAGCCGCGCTTAAAAAGCGCGGCTTTTTGTTTGATTGCCGGTCAGTAGCCCACAGGCTCGGGAAGGGGCTTGCCTTCTATCAGCTTTATCTTGCCCTTGAGCCTCTTCATATACCTCTTGAAATCCCTGTCAAGCGACTTCATCTTGAGCTTTGATTTCATCACCGTGTCTTTGTTGTCCTTTTCGTATTTCAGCGCCTTTATCAGCGCGTTTAACGCTTTTTTCTTCTCGTCAACATACCTTCTCAAATGCCTGAACGCCACAACATCATCGCCCTCTGTTGTGCGGTACATTGTGAGCCAGATGAGAATCTCTTCCATTATCTCCGCGGCCTCGTATATCTCTTCCTTCGGCTCATAATAGAGTATATCCCTGGCAGTAACCTCTTCTTTTCCCGACTCTGATTCCTCAAGCCCGCCGCCGAGTTTTGTGGAGCGCTTGCTTTCATACGTGGAGCTTACCACTTCCTGGCGGACAGCCTTTATGCCGTCGTTTACAAGGTCAGTCACCTCGTAAAACGGCGCGACAACCCTCTCTGCAAAGGAGTTTTCGCTTGTGTTTTCCGGGATGTAGGCGTAAAGCCCCGCTGTTAAAGCCGCTGCCAGTACTGCTAAGACCGTTTTTTTAACCATTTCAAACCTCCTTAATAGTTTTACAGTTTGACGCAATATCTCCCGTTAAGGTTTACATGCTTAAAGCATATAATAAAGGGGGGGAATAGTCAACCGGATATATACCACCACATATACAGAAAGTTTAAATTTTGAATTTGGAATTTTCAAGTGAAAACAAGGGCTGTTTATGACATTTAAACTTGAAGGGCAGATTTAAAGCCTGACTTTACAATTGCAACTTGCAAATTCCAAATTGTAAATTGCCTCACTTGAGGTGGGACGGGGCGGCCGGCGGAGAAATTTCGCCGATTTACATCGGCGGCGAGCCTGTTCACCTGTTGACTCGTGAATATACGCGATTTGGCTTGCGCGGGTTTTAGGGCGGTTTGAAGGCTGATGTGCTTTGATGTTTGGTATGGCGTTGAATAGCGCGCAACACAGACGCGCCCTGTGTTCTCGACGAAATTTTCCGCCATCCGCCTCGTCCTGCGATGGTGGGTGTTGCGGCAAAGGTTGTTTAGCAGCCTGCAAAAACCGGTTCGTTTCTTCTTTGTCGTCCACTTGTAAATTGCAAATTCCAAATTGTAAATTGTCTTCACTTGAGGTGGGCCGGGGCAGGCAGCGGAGAAATTTCCCTGATTGCCATGGGCCTGAACATGTTAATTTCACGATAGACTGATGTGCGCGGCCCGGCTTACGCACTATTGCGGG
>DSBP01000314.1 GCA_011049465.1 bacterium
ACCTTATTATGGGCGCGTTTTGTTTTTCGCTGATAAGCGACCAGGCAAACGCCACATACATATCGGCAATCCAGAAGGTTTCATCCGACCTGTTGAGCCAGAAATCAAATACCCTTATCGCGATGAGAATAAGCGTTGCCGCGCTGGGGCTCTTCCTGATTTCCATAGCGCTTTTAACCATAATAGGAAATATAGAAAACAGGCGCAGCCAGAGGACCGTTATCCTCCAGTCGCCGCACGGCGACATTCTCGTTTCCCTCTCGGCCATTGAGGATTTTTCACGGGTGGTGAAAAATGAGGTTAAAGGCGTTAAGGACATTTCAAGCCGCGTCACAGCAAACAAAAAAGGCCTCACTGTTTCCGCCAAAGTTGCCCTCTATTCGGACCGCTCGGTAGCGGACGTGACACAGGAAGTGCAGGAATCAATAATTAAATATATACAGTACACCCTTGGCATAGACGCGCCTGTAAAACCGACCATTACCGTGTCCAAGGTTGTTTATAAAACAGCTGATGACGGAGATACAAAATGAATGAGCTTTTAAAGTACATACTGATAAACTCGGGAAAATCACTCGGCATATTTTTAGGCTTTACCATAGGCCTTATGATTGTCCTCCTTGGATTTCTGCAGGCTCTGTTTATAGCCGCCCTTGTGGTGCTCGGGTTCATACTCGGAAAATGGCACGACGAAGGCGTATCAGTAAGGCGCCTGCTCAAGAAAATGATAGACACTGTCAAGGAAAACAGATGGCGGGAGTAAACCCCCGGCTCTATCCTGTTATTGACGCGAATATAAACAGGCTTAAAGAAGGATTAAGGGTCGCCGAGGACATAGCGAGGTTTATCCTCGCGGACCGCGCCTCTTCCGCTTCCCTGAAAAAAATACGCCATAATTCAAACCTTGCCCTTAAAAGCCTTAAGGTGCCTTATTCAAAACTGCTGGCCTCGCGCGACAGCGGCTCGGATGTGGGCAGGAGAATAAAAAACCGCTCTGAACTTAAGCGCGAAAATATCGGCGGGGTTCTCATTTCAAACCTCAAACGCGCGCAGGAATCCCTCCGCGTGCTTGAGGAAGTATCAAAACTTTCAGATAAAAAATCGGCGTTAAAGTTCAAAGAACTGAGGTATGAAACCTATGCCTGTGAAAAAAAGCTCCTTTCAAAGACAGCACATAAAGCCTGACCTTTCCCTTTATGTCATAATTGACAGCGACTATCTTACAACCCTGAAAAGAGGCCCGCACAAAACCCTGGTTTCCGCGCTGAAAGGCGGCGCGACAGCAGTGCAGTTAAGGTCAAAAAACCTGAACGACAGGGACTATTATAATGAAGCAAAAAAAATGTTTAAAACCGCCTCAAAATTCTCAGCCCTCTTTTTTGTAAATGACAGGGTTCATATAGCCGCCGCGCTGCGCTGCGGGTTTCACACCGGCTTTGAGGACATGCCGTTCAGCGAGGCGCGAAAACTTGTAAAGCCGCCCATAGCCGCGGGCCTCTCTGCGTCCACGGTAAGAGAGGCGCTGGCCGCCGACATGCTGAAGCCCACATACATAGGCCTCGGCCCTGTATTTCCAACGTCAACAAAGGACAAAAAAAACATTTCTCTTTCGTCTGTCAAAAAAATTATCGTGTCATCCTCCTCCCCGATTGTTGCAATAGGCGGCATAAAGGAGTATAATATAAACCAGCTTATAAAAATTGGCGTGAAAAATTTCTGTTTCATATCGGAGATATGCGGGGCCGGCAATGTATATGAAAAAACCCGCGCCATTAAAAAAATTATTCAAGGAGCTTAAAAATTGACACAGCTTGAATCGGCAAAAAAGGGGATTATAACCGGAGAAATGAAAGAAGCGGCAGCTGCGGAAAAAATCAGCGTTAAAGAGCTTGCCTCTTTAATGGCCTCGGGCGCGGTTGTAATAACAAAGAATAAGGCGCGTAAAAATGTGAGGCCCACAGCGGTCGGAGAAAAGATGCGGGTAAAGGTTAACGCCAATATCGGCACGTCCCAGGATATCTGCGATGTTGACATGGAGCTGAAAAAACTGGCAGCAGCGGTAAAATACGGGGCCGACGCTGTCATGGACCTTTCCACAGGCGGCGACATAAACGCCATAAGAAAAAAGATTATTGCTAATTCAGTCATCCCCGTAGGCACTGTCCCTGTCTATCAGGCGGCTGTTGAGATGATTAAAACAAAAAAACCCATTCATACCATGACGGCTGATGACATGTTTTCTTCAATAGAAAACCACGCCGAAGATGGGGTTGATTTTGTGACGGTCCACTGCGGAGTCACAAGAAAATCGGTTGAAGCGCTTGCCATGCAGGGAAGGCTCCTTGATATAGTGAGCCGCGGCGGCTCAATGCACGCTGTCTGGATAATGAAAAATAAAATGGAGAACCCTCTCTTTTCGGATTATGACCGCCTTCTTGAAATTGCCTACAAGCATGACCTTACGTTGTCGCTCGGCGACGGAATGAGGCCCGGCTGTTTAAGCGACGCGACAGACAGGGCACAGGTGCAGGAACTGATTACTCTTGGCGAGCTGGCAAAAAGGGCTTATGAAAAAAATGTCCAGGTAATGATTGAGGGGCCGGGCCACGTTCCCATAAGCGACATACCCGCGAACATGAGGCTCCAGAAAAAACTGTGCAACAACGCGCCCTTTTACGTCCTCGGCCCGCTTGTAACGGACATAGCCCCCGGATATGACCACATAACATCAGCAATAGGCGGCGCCATAGCCGCCTCAAACGGCGCGGACTTTTTGTGCTATGTAACGCCCGCCGAGCACTTAAAACTCCCCGACATAGAGGATGTAAAGCAGGGGGTAATCGTTACAAGGATAGCCGCGCACGCCGCTGACATAGCGCGCGGGTTTCCCGGCGCGCTTGAGTGGGACAATCAAATGGCCGCTGCCAGAAAAAACCTTGACTGGGAAAAACAGATAGAACTCGCGATTGACCCGGAGCTGGCAAAAAAAATGAGGGATTCATGCAAAACATCAACAGAAGACGCCTGCACAATGTGCGGCGGCCTGTGCGCCATTAAAGAGCTGAAAGACGCTCTGAGCAAATAACAACATCTGTGAAAAAAAACCTGAAAATTAAAGTACTCGCGGCCGCTTTCGCGTTCCTGGTTCCTTTCGCGCTTACTGCATCACCGCTTACGCCCGAGGAATGGATAAACCGCGGCAACAGCCTTTATAAACAAGGGCTTTTTTCGGGCGCGCTTATATCTTATAAAAAAGCGCTGAAACTGAACCCCGAAAACTACGCGGCAAACCTTTACGCGGGCATGGCGTGCGTGAAAACCGGCGACAAAGAGGCTTCTGTTATCTACCTGTCAAAAGCTCATTCAGTAAAACCCTCGGCGCGCACAGAAAACCTTTTAGCCGGCCTTGGCGCCGGGCCCTCCAAAGACGGCCATTTCGGCATAAACGAAAACAGGGGATTCATCCGGCCGTTTATCAAGGCAGGCGCCATGCATTCATCCATGGATGACAGCCAAAACATTATCAGCGGTATTTTTTCCTTTACCGGCGGCGCGGGAATCATGCTCTCCTTCGGCTCACCCTTTTCCTTTCAGACGGAGGTTCTTTATGTCCAAAGAGGAGGAGAGCAGGACGGCAAAGAGAGCGGAAAAATAAAATACTCCTTTGATTATATTGAACTGCCCGTCTATTTCAAAATCAGCATTGTTCCGTACCCAAAATATATTTTAAGCACCATGCTCGGCGCATCCGCAGGTTTAAACACAAGGGCCGTCTTTTCCGCTTTAGACGGCACAGCTGACTATTCCTCAGAGGTTCAAAAGATGAATTACGGCCTGATGGCAGGCGGCCAGTCCTCATACCCCATGGGAAACGGAAGGCTCTTTGTCGAGGCAAGGTTTTATTACGGCCTCTCCGATATTTTCATATCAGAATCCTTTTCCGGCTATTACAGGGACATTTCGCTGATTATGGGGTACCTCTTTTAAAAACAATTTTAAAACAATTTCCATTTACATTTATATTAAAACAACCCCCAAAGGATGTGGTATTCAGGCAGTACGATATTTACTTTTTGTTTTTTGACGGTTGCTAAACAACCTTTGCCCTGACACATACCGGTGCAGGACGGGGTGGGTAGCGGAAAATTTCGTCGAGAACTCAGGGCGCGTCTGTGCTGCGCGCTATTCAACGCCATCCCAAACATCAAAGCACATCAGCGTTCAAGACGCCCTAAAACCCGCGCAAGCCTAATCGCGCATATTCACGAGTCTCCGGCTGACCGGGCTCACCGCCGATGTAAATCGGCGAAATTTCTCCGCTGGCCGCCCCGGCCCACCTCAAGTAAAGACAAGCGAAAGACAATTTAAATTTTGAATTTGCAATTTGCAAGTGGACGACAAAAAGAAACGCATCGGTTTTTGCAGGCTGCTAAACAAGTATTGCCGTAACGTGCAACCATCGCAGGACGGGGTGGGTAGCGGAAAATTTCGTCGAGAACTCAGGGCGCGTCTGTGCTGTGCGCTATTCAACGCCATCCCAAACACCCATGCCCTCCATAAGAGTCATCGCACTAACACCCGCGCAAGCCTAATCGCGTATATTCACGAGTCACCGGATGACCGGGCTCACCGCCGATGTAAATCGACAAAATTTCTCCGCTGGCCGCCCCGGCCCACCTCAAGTAAAGACAATCGAAAGACAATTTGCAAGTCAGTAGGATTACAAAACAACAACCCTTGTTTTAACACACACTTAGTTTTCAGTTTTAACTTTTCAGTTGCATCTCCCTCCCAGTAATTCCGCAACTTCATTTTTAAACATTGAAAATCGCCAATAAAATCACCCTAATTCTTCAAACAACAAAAAAAA
>DSBP01000055.1 GCA_011049465.1 bacterium
CCGAGCAGCCTGCATATTGCCTCGTTAAAAGCCGCGGACATTCTTTTTATGTTTTCGCCGTCCTCGTCCGTCTTTTCCTCTTTCAGAATGTATTGGGCTATGACATCCGAGATTCCCTCTCCCAGCTTCATTATTATCAACGCCGTCTCAAAAGCGCCGGCGGTCTTAAAGGCCCCTTCTGCCTCGCCCTGTTCTATTATTTCCCTGAAAACAGGCAGTGAGTGTTTTATGTTCGCTTCAGCAAGTTTGTGCCTGAGGAGCAGGTTTGCCGGATTGTACATTGCCCTCGTAACCATCATCACAAGCTCCTTCTGCTCAATTTTAAACTGCCTTCCGCGGTTCAGCATCCTGTTCATCTTTGTTATGGCGTCAGTACTGTCGCGCATCACTGTTCTTATATCTTCTATTATTTTGACGGCAAAGTCATCCAAAATCGCGTCCAGAAGGCCCTCTTTTGAGCTAAAATAGTGGTAAAAGGTTCCCTTGGCAAGCTTTACAGCCTCTATAATGGAGTTCACAGAGGTATTGTCATATCCGTCCCGCATAAACAAGGATTGCGCAGCCTCAACAATGCGCCGCCTGGATTCACCTGTTATTAATGGCTTTTCTGCGTTATCCACCTTCATCTCCTCTATCGCTCTTAGACCGGCGGTCTAGACTTTCGGTCTAGACCGCCGGTCAATTTGTAATTATACTGATTTTCGGGTGAAAGTCAAGGGAAAACGGATATAAAATACGGTATATAAAATACGGTTCAAGGTTCAAAGCTCAAGGTTCAAGGTTAAACAAGTTTCATGTTTCAAGTTAGCAGGTTTCAGGTTTTTTTTCCAACTACAAACTACAAATTACTGCCTTTAAAAACGATCAAACTTGTTTTAACTTTCCGTCTTCAGCTTCTTCCTGTCTTTGTACCTGTCCGCGTAGCCGCGAACTTCAGTTCGCGCGTGATTCAAATTCTGGTTTCAACTACCGCGGACTAAAGTCCGCGCCTACAGTAAGGCAATTTACAATTTGGAATTTGCAATTTGCAAGTGGATGGCAAAAAAGAAACGAACCGTTTTTTGCAGGCTGCTGAACAACCTTTGCCACAACACATACCATCGCAGGGCGGGGCGGGTGGCGGAAAATTTCGTCGAGAACTCAGGGCGCGTCCGGGTTGTGCGCTATTCAACGCCATCCCAAACATCAAAGCCCTCCATAATAGTCGCCGCACTAACACCCGCGCAAGCCTAATCGCGCATATCCACGAGTCTTCATCCAGACAGGCTCACCGCCGATGTAAATCGGCGAAATTTCTCCGCCGGCTGCCCCGGCCCACCTCAACAAAGACAACTGAAAACTGAAATTTGAAAGTTTAAAGTTAATACGATTACAAAACAACCTTTGCCCCAACACCCACTACCGCAGGACAGGCGCGGGGATTCGCAAACCACGATTCCCCTTGTCTAATACCCAAAAAAAATGTAAACTACAAAATAACAATTATCCCCGGAGGAGATTTTGAAGACAAAAAAACCCGATGAACTGGCGTTTGAAATAAGGCGGCTCGTGCTTCGGCACACCATAGACAGCAGCGGCGGGTACTTGAGCCAGGCCTGCTCGTCAGCAGAGATATTCGGCGCTCTCTTTGGTTCGCTCCTGCGGCTCAACCCCGTTGAAAAACCGCTGATTCCCCGCCCTTTTCCCGGCGTGCCCTCCTCCACAAACACGGAATACTTCAGGGGCACAGAATTTTACGGAGAGCAGTCAGCTGATACTGACAGATTTATCCTCTCCCCCACCCACTACTCCCTCGTCTTATACGCGGCTCTCGCCGCCTCTTCCCGCATGGATGAAAACGGGCTCCTTGAATTCAATAAAGACGGCTCCTCGGTCGAGATGATAGGCGCGGAGCATTCGCCGGGCATGGAAGTAATGACCGGCTCGCTCGGCCAGGGGTTGAGCCAGGCAGCGGGCATCGCCTTCGGCAGGAGGATAAAAAAAGAGACCGGCAGGGTCATTGTATTCATGTCCGACGGCGAGTTTCAGACAGGGATGACCTGGGAAACCCTCCAGTTTATGTCGCACCACAAACTGGATAACCTGATTATAATAACCGACAACAACAGGCAGCAGTGCGACGGCTGCACAGAATCGGTTATGTCGGTTGAGCCGCTCGCCGGAAGGGCCGCCGCCTTTGGCGCCGAAACCGTCACGGTTGACGGCCATGACACAGCCGCGATAGAATCCGCGTTTAACACAGGGCACAAAGGAAAACCGCTTCTGCTCATCTGCAACACTGACCCGTGCAGGGGAGTGGAGCCGCTTAAGCAAAACGCCCCGAAGCTTCATTATTTGCGGTTTAAATCAAAAGAAGAAAAAAATAAATACATAAACTTCTATGAGACAAATTTTAAGGGGGGCAAATAATTGGAGCTTGTATCCCGCGTTCACGCAAATAACCTTGTAAAGGTTTTAAAAGACAGACCCGATGTGTATGTGCTGTCAGCTGACCTTACGAGTTCGTGTGAGGCTGACCTTTTCAGGGATGCTTATCCCGAAAGGTTCATATCCGGCGGCATAGCCGAGCAGAACCTTGTAAGCTTCGCGGGCGGTTTGAGCCGCGAAGGCTTTATCCCGCTTATCCACACATTCGGCGTCTTTATTTACCGCCGCGCCTATGATCAGGCTGCCATGTCTGTGGCTTACCCCAATCTGCCCGTAAAATTCTTCGGTTTTCTTCCGGGCGCAACCACACCCGGAGGCGCCACTCACCAGGCAATCGAGGATATCGCTCTGATGCGCTCCCTGCCCAATATGACGGTTATTGAGCCGGGCGATGCCACAGAGGCCAAAGGGTGCCTTGAGCTTGCCCTCTCAATAAACGGGCCCGTGTATGTGCGGATGCTCAGGGGCGAGATTCCGCGGCTCTTTGACGCCTCCTGCCCCATGAAACTCGACGCGCCGAGAGTGCTGAGCGAAGGCACGGACATAACGCTCTTTTCCAGCGGAATATGCACTGAAGAGGCAATGCGCGCCACTGCCCTGCTCGGGCAAAGAGGGGTTTCAGTCACGCACGTCCACATCTCCACTCACAAACCCTTTAATAACACCATCATCCCCGGCCTGATTGGCCCGGCAAAATACGGCGTAATAACCCTTGAGAATCATATTGTAACAGGCGGGCTCGGCACAGCAGTTGCCGAGAAGATGGCGGAACACAAAATATGCAAAAAACTGATTAAACTGGGGCTGCGGGACACATTTATCCACGGCGCCTCAAGGCCTTACCTCATGAAAAAATACGGGCTTGACGCCATGGCGCTCGTCAATGCCTGCGAAGAACTGACAGGCTCCGCTTTTGACATTAAAGAACCTGAACTCGAATCAGTAAGAATTGACCCTGTCCATTCACAGGCAAAACCCGAAGCACTGTAATTCAAGGAGGTTTAATAATGGAAAAACAGAGGTTTTCGGTAACATACTCGATTACAACAGAAACATCCACGGAAAAAGAGGCGCGGCACAAGGCCTTTGACATTTGCGTGGAGCAGACAGTCGAGTTCCCTTACGAACTGATAACAGACACTTTTATACGCGAGGAGGTTGTCGGAAGGTTCGAGGCCTTTAAAAGGGACGCGAAAGACAAGCGCAGGTTTATCGTGGAAATAAGCTATCACAATCATACCGTGGGAAAAGAACTGTCCCAGTTTTTAAACGTGCTCTTCGGCAACACATCCCTCAAGCCGGGGATAAAAATCGAGTCCATACGCCTCTCAGGCGCTCTCGCGGGGTATTTTAAGGGGCCGCGCTTTGGAATTTCGGGCGTAAAAAAACTTACAGGCTCCCGCTCCGCGCCTCTGCTGTGTTCAGCCATAAAACCCATGGGCCAATCCCCGCGGGAGCTCGCGTCCCTCGCGGAAAAATTCGCGCTCGGCTGCGTGGATATCATAAAAGACGACCACGGCCTCTCTGACCAGCCTTTCGCGCCGTTCAAGGCAAGGATAGCGGCTGTTTCAGAAGCTGTGAGAAACGCGGTCAAAAAAACCGGCAAAAAGACGCTCTACGCGCCCAATGTCACGGCTGATACAACCGATGAGGTTATGGCACGCGCCCGCTTTGCCAAAAAATCCGGGGCCTCGGCCCTTGTCATTTCGGGCGCGCTCGCGGGTTTTGGCACGGTAAGAAGGCTCAGCACAGACAAATCATTGAATCTTCCCGTGCTCCTCCATCCCGCGTTTACAGGAAGTTTTACCGCGCACAGCGAAAGCGGCATCTCCCACTTCGCGCTCTTCGGCCAGCTCGCCAGAATATGCGGGGCTGACATAAGCATCTTTCCGAATTTTGGCGGCAGGTTCTCGTTTTCAAAGGAAGCATGCAAGGCTGTAATGGCAGGCTGTAAAACCCCGATGCATTCAATCAAACCGGCGCTTCCCGGCCCGGGCGGCGGCATGAGCGTCGAGTCCATGAGAGAGATGAAAAAATTCTACGGCAGCGACGCGGTTTTTCTCATAGGCGGCGGGTTATTCAGGCACAAAGACGGCATAACCGGAAGCTGCAGGGAAGTGAGGGAAAGACTGGGATAAAAACATTTTGAATTTCGAATTTGAAATTTTGAATTTACGACAAAAGGCCTTCTGTCACTTCCAAATTAAAAATTCAAAATTCAAACTTTTCTTTATGCGGTTCCCATCACTCTCTCCGCGTTTTTATAAAAAATCTTTTCCCTGTCCGCTTCATTCTCAACAAACCTCTCAATCCTCTGTTTCGTGCCGAGGGGCGGGCCCCAGGGATAGTCCGAGCCGAAGAGTATTTTATCCGTGCCGTGGGCCTCTATTATTCCCTTCACAGCGCTGTCCGACGCCTCATCTATGAGCGA
>DSBP01000357.1 GCA_011049465.1 bacterium
GATGCGCTGTTTTTGTAGGGACAACGCTGCCAACTCCGCCATAGCAGCGAATGCTGCGTCGGCTGGCAGCCTAAAACAACAACAAAATTATTTGTCAAAACGTATAAACCAGTTGAAAAAAGTTAAATAATATGATATTATTGTATTAATTAATTTAAATTAGGAGAGGTGCAGCCGTGAAAAAACAGAGTCCGCTGATTCTTGTTTTTACAGTGTTTTTTGCGATAAATGCAGCCAATCTCTTTGCTATTGGCGCGGGCGTAACCGGGCTTAATTTTCTTAAAATATCCCAGGGGGCAAGGCCTTCGGGAATGGGTGAGGCGTTTACCGGCATTGCCGATGATGTTAACGCCATTTTCTGGAACCCGGCAGGGCTTGGGGAGCTGACAAGGCATCAGGTTACGTTTATGCACACGGCCTGGATGATGGATGTTAATTTTCAGTATCTTGCCTACGCGCTTCCTGTCAAAGGCGCGGGAACATTCGGAATATACGGCGTTCTGCTGAACGCGGGAGAGATAAACAAAACAATAGAGGACAGCATGGGCCAGTACCAGTCAACAGATGAAAAGGCCGGGGCGTCAAGCATCCATTTTACCGCTGCCTATGCGAAAAAATTATCAGACATACTCGGAGAGGGAAACGTTTTTTCCGCGCTTAACGCCGGAATATCCCTCGGATTCAGCTCTGAGGAGATTTATACGGACTCGGGCAGCGGGTTTGGAGCGGATATAAGCTTCTATTACGCGCCTAAATATGAAAAGTATTCGGCAGGGCTCATTGTCCAGAACGCGGGAGTGTCAACCAACAGGCCCGGGATGCCGCTTACCATGCGTCTTGGTTTTGGTTACAGGTTCGCTTTCGAGGGGATTTTGAACGCTTTTTCCGACGACGGCTACTTCATGCAGCTGGATGAGGACACGGCCGCGGGTATTGATATAATATATTATCCGACAGAGGCGCTCGCGCGCGTAAATGCCGGAGCTGAAAAATTCTGGACGCTGAGCAAATATCACAAGGTTGCTTTAAGGTTCGGCTATAAGTTTGGATACGACCTCGGAATATGGTCCGGTTTTACGTTTGGCGCGGGTTACAGGCTTGCTGCCGGGGTAAACTCGGCTGTCGAGCTTGATTATGTTTACAGCCCTTACGGTGACCTTGGCGATTCCCACAGGATTTCAATAACCGGAAAATTTCTCGGGGCTCCTGAAACGAGGGAACATCAGGACAAGAAAGCCGCTGTTGAGTATTACAGGGAAGGGTACGAGCTGCTTAATAACAGGAATTATCCGGAGGCTGTGCAGAAGTTTTCGGAGGCGCTGAAGAGGGATCGGGACCACGCGCCGTCATACATGGGAATGGGCGCAAGTTTTTTAAGGCTCGGCAAAACAGATACGGCGCGCAGGGTTTACCTGATAGCTCTTGAAAAGGACCCCGGCAACAAAAAGCTCATGGAGTTTATTGAGTCTTACAACTGGGGCATCGGGAATCCTTAAGCCGCCGCATTGGCGGGCAGGCAAAAAAAACAAAACGTAAAAAGTGAGGGAACGCGCATTATGAGAGTGACGATAAAGGACATAGGAAAGAGGGTCGGTGTTACGCCGGCTACCGTATCAATGGTAATAAACAACAGCCCAAAGATAAGCCAGCGGACAAAAGACAAGGTTATGCAGGCCATAAAAGAGATGAATTATCATCCCAACTACATAGGGAGGTCGCTTGTAAAGGGCAAGACAAATAACATAGGCGTTGTGGCCTCTTTTTTCGCGTCGCTTTTCGCTCTTGAATCGGTCAGGGGAATAGAGCAGAGCCTGCGAAAGACGCCGTATAACCTGGTACTTTATTCCACGAGGGGAATCGAGGAGAACGAGCGCGATATGCTGCGCAGGATATATTACGAGCGCAGGGCCGACGGGCTGATAATAATAAGCTTAAAGGCTGACCAGGAAATACTTGACGAATTCAAAAAAGAAAATGTTCCTGTTGTATTCATAGAGGAAATCGTAAAAGGCGCGCCAACGGTTAAGTTCAACAACATAAAAGGGGCCTTTATGGCCACCGAATACCTGATAAAACAGGGAAGAAAAGAAATAGCGATAGCAATCGGGGATACAGGGCTCAACGCTGAGGAGCGTTTAAAGGGATACAAAGAGGCGCTGGAAAAGCATAACATTGAATTTGACCAGAATAAAATAATAAATGTATTGAATTATTCCTTTGAGGAGGGCGAGGAGATTTTAAATGTTATTCTTGAGTCTGAAAAGAAGATTGACGCCGTGTTTTGCGGCGCCGGGGACATAACCGCCATAGGCATTATGGACGCCGCGAAGAGCCGCGGCGTAAAGGTTCCTGATGACCTTGCTGTCATAGGCTATGATGACATATACATATCAAATCTCACAACCCCTTCTCTGACTACAATAAGGCAGCCCATTGCCCAGATGGGAATGCGTTCTTTTGACCTTTTAATGGAGATGATAGAGGGTAAGGCCGGCAGCGAGTCCAAAATAATAAGTTTTGAGCCGGAGCTTATCATCCGGGGCTCTGTCTGAAGATGAAATGGCCCCTAAATTTTTTCCCCTTCTTCTGACCGCGGTTCTTTTCCGGATCGTCTGCGCGGGCGGTTTGAGCGCCTCGGGAACAACGTCAGCCGCGTTCCTGCTTGTAAATGTCCCGGCAAGGGAAGCCTCGCTCGGAGGGATTTATGCGGTGAATTACGCGAGGCCGGCCGCGGCTACCGCCAATCCTGCCGTATTGTGCGGGATAAAATCATCACATCTCACACTCTCTCATTATGTCTCTGTCTTTAACACAAATTACGAGCAGTTTATCTTTGCCGCGCCCCTCTCTGAAAAATCCGCTTGGCAGGCCGCTTTTCTTTATTCGGGAAACTCCGACCTTTACAGGACCGATGATATGGGTTACCCCGTGGAGTACATAGATAATTATGATATTTACGCGGGAGGCGCTTACGCGTTTGAGTTTTCAAGGGAACTGAACCTTGGAATAGGCGCAAAACTTCTTTTCCTCAGGGCTTATACCAACACCGATATCGGCGCGGTACTTAATTTAGGCGCGCTTTACCGAAATTTTGACCTGCGTTATATGATAGGGCTCTCTGTCGAGAACCTCGGAGCGGGAATAGCCGCTTTTACCGACGGAATTTTTTACCCGCTGATTATACGGGCGGGTTACGGCACGGAACTTTACAGGCATCCTGAGGACTACAGGATATCGCTTTTTATCGAGGAGCGGGTATATCTGAATGAGAACGAAGGCGCTGAGACAACCTTCGCGCTTGAGGCGGAATATAGGAGGTTTTTTGTTTTCAGGTACGGGTACGTATTCGGAATGGATGAGGGCCGCGTCGCGCTCGGAGCCGGGGTGAAATTCAGGCAGATTAATATTGACTATGCCTACCAGCCCTTTTTCCTGTCGGACAACGCGCACCGCTTCAGTGTGGAAATAATATTTTAATGAAAGGTGAGAGATGGACGATAACGAGATACTGAAAAGGATAAAGAGCGGTGACGCCGGCGCCATAAGGGAGATAATAAAAAAATACTCCGCTGTTGTGTATAACCATGCGCGCAGCTTCCTGAGAAATGAGCAGGAGGCAGAGGATGTCTCGCAGGAAGTCTTTATTAATATCAACAAAAATATAAAAAAATTCCGCGGGGATTCAAAGCTCTCCACGTGGATATACAGGATAACGGTCAATGCCTGCAAAAACAGGCTGAAACAGATGAAACGGCACCGGGCGAGGCTGATGGAGGGGGATTCCGGCGGCAATGCTGAGGATAATAAGCTCGAGAAGATGGCCGAGCGCATAAGGGAAAAAGAGGAAAAAGAGCCGGATAATCTATTTTACGGGAATGTCCTTAAAGAGGCCATAATGAAGAGAATAGGGGAGCTTCCGGAAGAACAAAAGAGCGTTATTATACTGCGCGATATTGACGGGCTCGCGTACGATGAAATAGGGTCTGTTTTGAAGATATCTGTCCCGGCTGTCAAGTCAAAGCTCTTCAGGGCCAGGGAGAGCCTGAGGGAAAAGCTTGAAAAAGACGGGATACTTTGACCGAAACTTTTTCAGCGTTAAAGTGTCGTAAATATTGAAAGGAAGAAGGTGGATTAAGATGGGAACCAATAAAGAATGCAGGAAAATAAAAGAGCTGATAATGGAGGCTGTTGACGGCTTGCCTGAAAAAAACCTTGAAAATAAGGTAAATAATCATGTTTCAGGGTGCGCAGACTGCGCGAAATACAGGGAAGAGCTGCTGAAAATAAAATCAGCATTGGCCGATTTCCCGTATAAGCAGCCTGCTTATCTTGAAGCAAAGATATTAAATGGAGTGATTAATGACGAAATGGCTGAAAAGCCCGTGGGCAGGAGTATCTTTAAGGCGCCTGTTTTCGCCTATGGCGCCTTATTCGCGGTCTTGGTTATCGCGTCTTTCTTCTATATATATAACAGCGCGGGTATCGGCGAAATAACAGAGCAGCCGGTAATTGCGGCAGGCGGGCCTGAAACAGAAGCAGCTGCCGCAACAGAGGCTGCTGCGAAGGCGCCTGAAAAAGAGATGATAGAGATAGCTGTTACTGAGCCCGGAATACGCATTGTTGAGGCTGAAAAAACCGCGCCTGTGCGCGCATCTTCAGCTCCGGTATTTAATAATGAAAGGACAATAATAACGGCGCAGGAGCCTGCCGGAAGGCAGGCAGCCCCGCATAGAGTTGCCGAGGTTCCTTACACATCTGCCGGAGTGGCTGCGGCAAAGATGACGCCTGTTGAAGTTCCCGGCGGAAATGAACTGCTTGACGCTGACGGCGCGATAGTGGCTAACAATATGGTCAACCC
>DSBP01000205.1 GCA_011049465.1 bacterium
GAGTACGCGTAAAAGTAGGGGATACTGTGCGGGTGAATGTAGGAGTGGATGTTCTTGTCAATGAGGGCGTATAAGTGAAGGTGGATGTGGCTGAAGGCGAAGGCGTGTGAGTGAAAGAGGGCGTTGCTGTTCTTGAGGGTGACGGTGATGCGGTACGTGTGAATGTGGGTGTCGGGGTTCGTGTACGTGTAAAAGTGGGTGTTGAGCCTGTGCAGTCCACGTCAACAGAAACCTGCGCGCCTACAGTATATGTGACACCGCGCGGCTCCACATACGCGACATTGACGACCGGGCCGCAGACACTGCCGCTTGCCTGTGCTATCCAGGTGTAAGTGAAGCCCTGTCCATGGTTAAGCTGCGGTATCAGGGGCCAGCGCACCTCGTCAGGGTCAGGCGGTGCGTATAATGAACCGCTGTTTGAAGCGCTTACAAAGCCCATTCCGTTTGGCAGCGGGTCGCGGACAAGTATGTCAAAGGCAGTGTCAAGTTCTGTGCGCCAGTGAGTGACCGTGTGGCCGCCCCATGTATTCGCTCCGGCCGGATAGCCCTGCGCAAGCCCCGCGAACCCGGCTGTTGTGGTTGTCATGGCGGATGTGGTAAGGAACGGCGCCGGAGGAAAAGAAGGGGAGGACTGGTCTTTCATAAAAACATTTACCTGAGCCCCGTTAAGCTCTATCCTTAAATCAACATTCAGCGGTATTCCGCCGCCGCTGCCGGGGTTGTATTCTGCGCGGATTACTCCGTTATCAACGATTGAGGCGTAGGCTGCCCAGGTGGAGTTCAGGCGCACGTAACAATTATTTCTGAATTTAACCGAGAAATCACCCGAGTCGGTCAGGTTTGCGCTTACATAAATAATGCCGTTCGCGCCGCGGGAATAATTGTGAACCATGACGGATTGGGCCGACGGCGGCCGCGCTGTGCCGTTGAATGTCCAGTCAGCAGTGCCGAGTTCCCTTGTCCAGTTCGCGGCCGAACCGAGGACCGTTGAGTCTGTTGCGGAATTTACCGACGTTCCGTTTAAGTTTGTATAGGCTATTGTGTATGTAATGTTTGAACCTGAATTTACCGTTGCCGCGCTCGCTGTTTTTGTGACAGATGAAGGCGGAGGCGGAGGCGGAGGAACATATTCGCAGGTAATTTCAACGTTCCATTCGCTGTCCACCGGTGATTCGTTTGTGCCCTCTATAAAAGCCGTATTGGGCGCGTTGACAGGCGACATGGGGCAGGTTCCGTTGGCAGTCACCCAATAAGACACCTCACCGCATTCATCAACAAGCAAATCACCTATGTTCCATATCAGGTCCCTTCCGCTGCGCGAGCCCGCGGGTGTTGATGAGATGAAACCGCCCCATGTTACCTGTGTGGGAAGGGAGTCCGTCAAAACCACGTTTGATACCTGTCTTCCGGGCTGGGGCCCGTTGCCCTGAGTCCTTCTCCATGTATAACCGTCCCATTCCTCAATAAGTACGTTTGTTATGGGAGGCCTTGTGCCGTTGCACGAATCCTTGTTGATTGTGGTGACAGGCACAGAAGTGCCGTCGCCCGCTGTCCAGTCGGGCGATATGGGAAAAGGAAACTGGTCATCGCCGTAGGCAATTGTAGAATACGGAGCTGTGGTGGGAAGTTTTGACCAGTCATCGTTCCAGTTTTGCGCGGGTTCGCCGTTGCCGCGAAGCCCAACAATCGCCACAAGCGGGTTTTGAGTATGCGTGCCGGCGCCGAGCCCGTCGGGATAATGCATATTCGGCATATTATTAAAGAATTTCATCAGCATGTGCGAGGGCAGGGATATGGAGGGCTGGAAGCGCATGATAACACGCTGGTTCCAGCAGCTCGGGCCGCTGCATCCGGGGACAAGATCCTCTGTTGTGACGTCTATACCGGTGGTGCCTTCAACGAGGAACTGCTCTATTGCCCAGCCGTTTGGATCTGCCGGATATGTCCCGTGCAAATCAGAGTTTACAAAATAGGATACCCTGTAATTTGACCAGTCTATCCATGGCTCGGCTGCCTGATGCATGCCCCTTATTGTAAGGCGCATGTTTCCGGCGACAGACATGGGATGCTGGCCTATTGAAAAAGTGACTCCGAACCTTCCTCCGTTTATCCATCCGGCTTCCGAAGAGTTGCAGTAACGAAGCGTATAGGTTATTGTGTTGCCCGGGTTGGCCGCGATTACATTGGCTGTCTTTGTAAGTGTCAGGGCCGCGGCCACGATATCAACGCAGTTTCTCTTCATTATTTTTGTTATTTCGTTCGGCTGGTCTGATGTTGTCCAGCCCGTGCCGTTTGCGGCGCGTATGTCGGCTGTGTTGCAGTATCTGCCCTGAGCCGCGTCGTCCCTCACGCGCACGACAAGCGTTATGCCGCCCATTGTGGCGTTGTAGTTCTGATTCTGCAGGCCGTTTACCGTATAGGGCCCCCATTCATAAACACCGCCGCCAAGGTGTGCGGCCGCGGGTACGGAGCTGACAAAGCTGAGGGCAGAGGGAAGCGTATCCCTCACATATACGCCTGTGGCGTTAACAGAGCCGTAGTTTCTGTAATTGAGATGGTACGTGAGAAGGTCGCCGGTAAAGGCGTAAGTTTTATTGACTGCCTTGTATATTTTCATATCAGCGCCTGCTGTCAGGCTGCAGGGGTCAGTATAGTTGCCGGTCATTATAAGAAGTCCCAGTACCCTGAAAAATCCGTGAAAGTACCGCGGTATTGAAGTCAAATAACCGTCGCCTATTACAGCCGCGTCCCATAATGTCAGAAGCTGGCGCAGCCAGTCTCCCATCATCTCCTGATTCTGGCCGATTATGACAGCGGGAGAGAGAGCGCCGAATGGCGTTACAATGTGCCATTCGGGATTCCAGACAGCACCGTTCATGTAGAAGAGGGATGGCATTCCTGCCGCTTTATTGAATGTGAGGTCATAAGAGCCCCAGTCAGCGCACGGAACATTGTTGTTGATGAAATTGGCCACTTTCATTGCGCCCTGGTATTCGTAATTATTGGGTGTTGAGCCGTCAGGCTGGTGTGTTGTGGGGTTCCAGGTGGAGTTTGCCGGCGGATTCCCGTAGAGAACGTAGTCGAGAAAGTGCCTCCACGGCGCGCGCAAGTCTTCCGCGTATGTGCCGTCATTTTGAAACGTGGCTGTTGTGCCGCTGACCGCGTATCTGCCCGCAACAGGGAAGACAGCCGGATTTAACTGGCCCTGCAGCCAGAAGTCTGAGGCTGCTGCGCGGCGCATCTGGTTTATGTTCCATCCGCCGTCGTTTGTGAGGTCGCGCGCCTCACCGCCGAACTGGAAACCGCATATAAAACCGCGAAAATAGCTGGGGCCCGTATAGTCATAAAAGACAGAAGTGGGGCCGCCAAAGGGCCGCTGAGGGCAATATGGCGACGGGCCCGGGCAGTTTGCCCAGTTTGTTATCTCTCCCCAGGAGTCTCCGGACTTGTGGTAACCGTCAAAACCGACCGCTGATGTTACGCGCGAATCGTCCGCTCCTCCCATGGGGCCGTCAAATTTTTCTACAAGGAAGCGCATCATATCAAGGGCCATCTGCCTGTATTCAATGGCGCGAAGCCCGTTGGTGTTTGTCGCGCCTGTTCCGCCCTGAGCGTAGTAGCCTGAAGTATCACCCCACTGGCGCCACGCTATTAAGGCAGCCATGGCTACATCGACATCGCCGTCAGTGGCTGAGTTTGAGCAGGCGCCTGTGTCCCATTTAACCGAGTGGTAGCCGTAAACGTATGTGGGGCAGCAGACATTGGCGTTTGAGTAGCGCGGGACAAGGTTGAACCAGCAGTTCTCATTCATATGCATCCACATGCCGTCAAAGGCGTCTTTGTCAGCCATAAGAGCCGCGGCAAGAAGCGCGTATCCCCAGTTTTCGGATACGTCCATATCATCCCCGCTTGTGCCGATGGGGTGTATCATGCGTACCGTAACATTGCCGCCCGCCGCGTTCTGATAATTGATGTTGCCAGAATACGACCAGCGGTTTGTGTATATTTTCCATGCGTCTCTCATCCATTGATCGAGTTCAGCGTGTGATATTCCATCAGGCATCCTCAGATAATCAGCTACTGTATAAAGGTTTTGCTGGCCGCCTGCCGGGTAATGCGAGAGGAACCGCGGAAAAGGCACGGCAGGATTGCCTGAGTTTATGTTTATATCTATCGCGGAAAAAGAATGCGCGAAAGCCCCGGCAACTATAACAGCTGAAAGTAAAAGCTTTTTTAACACTAAGCCCTCCGAGAGCGGGAAAATAGTTTCAAGTTCCATGTTTCATGTTTCATGAAAGAACGGGGAAATAGTTTCAAGTTCCATGTTTCATGTTTCAAGAAAGAGCAAAAAAACAGTTATCTTTCAGTTTTCAGTCTGTCCCTAATCCGTCACTTGCAAATTGCAAATTCAAAATTTAAACTGTTCTTATTTCGCTCCCACCACAAATATCTTCCCTCTCTGCACCTGGTTTGAGGTCAGGTTGCGTATGGTGAAGTAATACAGCCCCGGGGAGACAACGTAGCCGTACCTGTTCCTTCCGTCCCACTGCGCGCGTATGAAATCAACGCGGATTGACCTGACGTGCTCGCCTGAAAGGGTGTAAAGAGATATGACCGAGTTGGGTACTATGTTGTCGAACTTTACAACCCCGTCGTTAATGGGAGAAAAGGGGTTGGGGTAAACAGCGGGCTTGCCTATGGGATAAAACGAGGCGTTTGACATGATTGGCGGGTGCCTCTCGCCGTGCGGGCTGCCCTGGAAGTAGTGCCCGTCAGTGTAGTCCACAAAAGCGTTGTTTATGATGGGAAGTTTGTCCGGGGTGGCGTCTGTTATCTCTACGGTAAATGAA
>DSBP01000086.1 GCA_011049465.1 bacterium
GCCCTTATATCATCATAAAAAGCCTCGTAAAAAATAACGCCGTAATTTTTGTTGTCGTATGTATCCCTGCTGTTTCTCCGCTCATTCTCATAATTCTCATGGCGCCCCCTGAAAACAATGCTGCTTTTGTCCTTCATAACCTTGCCGAGTATTAAATCGGCAGTAAAGGACGAAAAGGTCCCTCCCAGCAGGCTGAGCCTTCCCACATAGTCTTTTTCAGCAGCGCGGCCGGATGCCTGCGGCGAGAGTTCAAGTTCTTTAAGATATGAATAGGGCATCTCAACCCTTCCTTTTTCGTAAAGTATTGATTTTATGTCCTGTATGTTTTCCATGCTTGATATCTCCCTTTTCAGGAGTATCCTTGTATCTATCCTTCCTGTTATTAATATTTCAGGGACGCTCAAATCAAACCCTTCCCCTTTTTTGACTCCGGGCCCTTCCCGCTCTTCCCCGGCTATGTAGGCGCCGCTCTCAAAATGCGGTTTTTCTTCTATGTCCGTTATGGCGTCCTCATCCTCCGCTCCAAAAGCCGCGGCTGCCGCGAGCATCATCGCAAGAATAAGCGCTGATAACCTCTTCATTGCTGCGCTCCTTTCTCAGGCGGTTTTTCCGGCGTAAGAATCCTCATCTGCTCCCGCAGAAGCTCTATTCTTTTCAGTGCCGTATCCTTGTATCTCTTTCCCTTCGCCGTATCCGCAATCTTCCTGTATGTATCAATTGCCTGCTGCAGTTTTCCCTGGCTCTCGTAAATCTTGCCCGCGGCGTCAAGCGACGACACAACCCAGAGCTCTTCCTGCTTAAAATTACTGTAGACTTTCATGTATTCCTTAATGGCCCTGTCGTATTCTTTTTTAAACTGATAGCTGTCGCCGATCCAGTACTGCGCCTCAACAGCCCTTTTTCCGCCCGCTTTTACCGCCCTCTCAAAATATTTTATGGCCTCATCATGGTTTTTCTCGTCCTGAAGCAGGTATCCCATATTAAGAAGCGCCCTCTCAAAAAGCTCCGACTTGGGATGCTCTTCCAGAAATTTCAGGTACCACTCCTTTGTCTCCGGGATGTTCCCGAGCCTCCTGTGCGACATGGCAATGTTAAACTTGGCGTCCGCAGCAAGCGCCGACCCGGGAAACCTCTCAATAAAATCAATATATGCGTCAACCGCTCCTTTAAAATCCCTGAGCCTGTAATAGGCGTTTCCCGATTTAAACAGCGCCCTCTCATAAAACTGGTTGGAGGGGTATTTTGTGTTAAGCTCCCTGAATGTTATTATGGATTCGCTGTATTTTTTGATGTTAAAAAGCGATATGCCGCTCCAGTAAAGCGCGTTATCCGACAGCGCGTGGCCGGGATATTTTACCAGGAACTTTCCGAATTCCTGCGCCGCTGTCTCAAACCTTCCGTTGTTGTAATAGTGTTCCGCGACTCTGTACTGTATCTCGGGCGTAAAACTGCTTTCCGGGTACTTGTCAACAAATGCCTTGGATATTTCCACGGCTTTTTCGCTCTCCCCAAGCCGGTAGTATGACCACTGTATCCCGTAAAGAGCCTCCGCGATTCTGTAATGAGACGGATACTTTTCCACAAGCTCTTTGTAATACTCAACTGCCTTTTCATAATCCCCGTTATTATAATAACTGTCCCCCGTTTTCAACAGCGCCTCCTGATAAAGGTGCGTGCCGGGGTATTTTTCCAGTATCTCCCCAAAATACGAAACCGCCTCATTAAAATCATTTTTTCTGAAATATGCCCAGCCGATTCTGTATGTGCCTTCAGCCTTTTTCACGCTTTCTTTCACTTCATTCGTGTATCTTTTCCAGTAGGCTATTGCCTCATCAAATTTCCCCGTCCTGTACCTGCACCATCCCGCGTAAAAAACAGACTCAAGCACAAGGTTTTTGGGGGACCTGCTGTTGTTGATTATGCCTGTGTAAACCGAGAGCGCCTGCTCAAACTTCGAGCCCGAGAAAAGCGCGTTCGCCGCCATAAAATCGGCCCTCAGTTTAATATCATGCGATGCCGCGGTATTGCGCGCCTGCCTGAAAAGCGCGAGAGCCTGCGTGAAATCATTTGCCCTGTAACGTATCCAGCCTTTGCCGTATGAGGCTTCCGCTCCCACATCCGGAAACTCCTTTGAAAACGACAACGCCTCATCGTAATACTTAAGAGCCGAGGCCGGGTCGTCAATCTCGTAATAGGCATCTCCGGTTTTCAGCACGCTCTTTAACCGCAGTTCCCTCTCCGCGCCCTCATCTCCCGCGATTGAACTGAATATTTTGAGCGCTTCATTATAATTCCCCTCCTTAAAATAACACCAACCCGTCATGTATCTTGCCTTTAGCGCGTCTTCCGCTATTGTCCGCTCTATTTTGGCGTATATCTCCCTTGCCATTACATACTGATTCTGAACCATGTAAATCTCGGCCAGCATATAATATGACGCCCGTGCCAGTTCCTCCACATTATAGGAGGAGATGACATTCTGGAACCGCATTACCGCCTCTTCAATCTCCCCTTTGACATAATAATGGTTTGCCGCGGCGTAATCAGCATAAGCTGCCGGTATTGTCATTGGGTGGCGGGAGGATACAAAAGCGAATTGTTCAAGAGCTTTTTCCCCGTCACCCGCAGCCTCAAAACACATTCCCTTTTTATATTCCGCCCAGATTGATATTATGTCCCCCCTTGCCCTTGTTATCACCTCATCATAAACACCGAGCGCGCCGCGGTAATCCTTGAGCATATACCTGTTCCATGCCAGAAAATACATCACAAGTATCCTGAACTTTTCGTCCTCCTCTTTTTTGAGCACGTTTTCAAGAATATTGCGCGCCTCCCTGTACCTGCCAAGCGCGTAGAGCGCCTCTGCTTTTCTGAAATCAGCATGATTTAAAATCCTGCTCTCCGGAAACTCTCGCTTGATCCTTTCAAAATACCTTAAAGCCTCTTCCGCGTTTTTTTTCAGATCCTTTTCCCCCGCCCCGGCTTTATCAAGATATATCCTTCCCTTTAAAAAATAGACATAATCAAAATGGGCATAATCGGTAAATTTTTCCAGCCTGTTTAACGAATCAAGCGCGCCGTCGTGCTTTCCGGTCAAAAGCCGGTTTTCCGCCGAAAGAAGCAGCGCGTCTTTTGTAAGGTAGCTATCCGGGAATTCATTAAGAAGAAGCTCTGTGTACCTTCCGCTTCTTTCATAATCCTTAAGCTCGTAGTAACACCCCGCAATCCTGTAATAGAGTTCCTTCCGGTATTTTGTCCTTGCCGCGGGATATTTTTCCGTCACAAGAACAAACCCCTTTAGAGCCTCCCTGTATCTTCCCGCCTTATAATGAGACTCGGCCTCCATGTAAAAAGCGCCCCCGGCCACCCTCTCATCCGGTGACGTGGCTGCCGCAGCCCTGAAAATAGGCCCCGCAAGCGAAAAACTGTCGCTCATAAAAAGGGTTCCCGCAAAATCCGAGGCGGTCCCGTTTGTAAATGCCGCAGCCGTCCGGCAGAGAAAAAACAGTGTGATTAACGCAATTGAACTTCTTTTAAGCATTCTCTTCTCCGCTTAGTAAAAAAGCCCCTACCTTAAAAATTTAAGATAGAGGCTTTTTACTTTTTACATTTTATGATCAGTATTTAATCGGAAGCGTCTTCCTTGGAACCGAGCGCGGTTCATACGGCGGTGTCTCTTTCGCTTTGTTTATCGCGTCCGCTCTCTCAGCGCTTGTATAGTTCATTCTCACTTCAAAGTTTTGTCTCGGATATATAAAATCCGGGTCCTGAATTATTGACCTGTTGGCCTTGAAAATCAGCGGCCACATAAATGAATTGCCGTATATGGCCCTCTTTCCTGATATTTTCCAGAGGCTGTCACCGCGGACAACATTATATCTTTTTACATCTCCTGACTTTACCACAACCCTGACAGGCTCCTCATACGCAGGCGGAGGCGGCGGTGCCGCAAAATCATCATCCATCGGAGGCAGTCCGAAATCATCGTCCATCGGAGGCGGCGCCATTCCAAAATCGTCCATCGGAGGCGGCGGAAGCTCGCCAAAGTCATCCATCGGGGGGGGCGGCAAACCGTCTCCGCCTCCAAAATCAAAATCTCCCGGCGGCGGAGGAAGCAAATCGTCATCCATTCCCGGCGGTGGAGGTAAATCAAAGTCATCAAAGGCGGCTGTTTGAGCCGGTATTACCATTACAGAAACCAACAAAACTGCAAGAAACAAAAGGCTAAATCTTCTCATCGAAACCTCCCTTTCAAAAAATTTTTTTAACTCCTTTTTTCAGCGAGCATACTGGAGCGGGAAACGGGGCTTGAACCCGCGACCTTCTCCTTGGCAAGGAGACGCTCTACCACTGAGCTATTCCCGCATTCCAAAAAATCGTTTCAATATTATAATAAGTTACCGGCGTGCTGTCAATCAAAATTTACCCTGAAATGTTAACAAAAACAACAAAGAAAAAGGCAATTTAAATTTGGAATTTGCAATTTACAAGTTAATACAAATACAGGAAAACAAGACGCTTAGACGGGCACAAGGCCCGTCTCTACGAATAATTTTTCTTTTTTGCAGGTTGCTAAACAACCTTTGCCCCAACACAACTATAGCAGGACGGGGCGGGCAGCATCAAATACGGCAACTGAAAACTGAAATTTTAAAGCTTAAAGTTAATACGATTACAAAACAACCATCGCCCCAACACCCACTATCGCAGGACGGGGCGGGTAGCGGAAAATTTTCCTGATTTAATGCCTAGCAGGGTGCTGAAAAACCCTGTTTTTTTTACAAAAGTTCTCTTTTCAACAGATTGTTTTTCTCCAGTCTTTGTTTCTTAATCTAACACTTTACC
>DSBP01000317.1 GCA_011049465.1 bacterium
CGCGTCTGCTCTCATCCTCATTGACATGTCAAACGCGGGATCTTCCGAATCCTCCATGTTTATAAGCGCCTGAATTCCGTTAAGCAGCATTGACATCTCAAGGCTGAATTTTTCCTCGCGCGACGCGCCGACAGCGGCCTGGTTTTGCGCGAAAGGATAGGCAGCCTCAAACCCCATAATACCCATGCCCTGGGCAGCGTAAGCAGACGCGCTGTCAACCTGCGTCTTAACTCCCGGCGCCACCACAATATCCTCATTATCTTCAAACATATCCTCAAAAACGGAATTTATCCCCTCAGCCGCGCTGTCACTGAACGATGTTCCGGAAAAGGCCTCAATCACCGGGCTTGAAAGCAGCGCAGAAGGAACGACATTCACGGAAATATACGGTTTTTTCATAAAAGCAAACGCAGCGGGATTGTAGGATGATACTGACGGGTGAAAATCAAGAGATGAAACAGTTCCCCCGGCGCGCAGCCCGTCGCCGCGGCTTCCGTACATCGAATCCGTATTAAAAATGAGCCTTAAAGAGGCGCTTCCGCCGCTGAATTCATTGAGGGTGACCGTGGTTTCCCCGAACAGAACCGCAAAAGGAGCCGCTAAAACGGCCATAATTAACATAACTTTTCTCATGTTCCCTCCAGTTAACTGTTATTTAATACAGGTTAATTATACAATATAGGAGTCATAAGTCAACATTAAACCCAATTAAATACAATTTCCATTAAACATCAAAAACTATTCCGGATTCCTATTCTCATTCCTATTAAAAGCCGCCTGAGCCTCAAACATAAAAAACCGTGCTTTGATGCATAATGAGGCGGCGGGAAGGCAGTTACGATTTCAGCTTTGCAGCCGGCAGGAATAAAAGGCAGAAAACGAGAAATTGGCGGTTTTAAACTTGAAAATTCCAAATCATAAATTTAAACTTCCTTTGTCCCCTACCTGTCCCCCATGAAATCAAGAAGTTCTGCGGTCATTATTTTTTTATATATCTTTCCGTACTCCTGCCTGTTTTCCCATATTGCCTCGTCAATTACTTTTTTAATCTCGTCATTTTCATGTTCAACAAGCGTAACTTCGGTGTCAACACCCATCTTTTCCGTCTTAACCACTCCAAGCCCCTCAAGGCTCGCGCAGGTCTCTTTTATTCTGTTTACGGGTATCTTAAGTATCTCCGATAACCTGGCGCAGCTGATTCTGTGCTTTGTCTGGTGTTTTGTGTAACATATAATGGCAAGCGCTTCCTTTGCCGCCATTATTTCGCTTACTGCTTCCGCCCTTTTTTTATCCATGGCTTTCGCCGCCTTTCATCTTGCAAAGTAATTATACACTAACAATTTATTTTTGTCAAGTATTTTGTCACTTTAATAAAACCTAACAAAATACTTTGTGCCTTGCATCACAAAATCAGTTTTGCGTTCAGGCTTTATCTGCATCCCCGGAAACCAATACTATCACGTAAAGCCCCTCTATCTTATTCCATATATACTATATATTGATTATCAGCCAATGTCAAGCAAAAATCCATAACTAACCTTCACTTTCCGCTCATTTTGCGCTTTTCCGGTATGTCTCTTGTGTATAACAAAACAGTATTACCATGTACCTCTTTTTTATTCTTTCTCAGATACTTAATCTTGCCCCCTGCTGCCATTCTTACAGCCATATCAAGCTTATTTTTGTCCTCGGCGAGTTTTCGCACTCTGCCTGCGCTGCCCGTCCCCCTGAATCCAGCGATATAATCGGCAACATAAACGATTCCGGCAAGCTTACCCATTTTGACGCTGCCGGTAGTATGGTATTTGACGGCTGATAATATTCCCCTGTCCCTTATCCCAAAAATTTTCCTTGCAGCCGCAGGAGCTCCAAATGAATGATACAACGGCGCTATCTTCATAGCCTCCCGTTCTATATTGACAAACTCCCTGCCCGCAATTTTTTTTATCCGCGAAACAGAAGAGTCTCTCAGGCAATCATGAATCAGCCCCGCCAAATACGCCCTGTCAGGGTCAACAGAATGTATTTTTGCCAGCCTCTCCGCTATCCGCGCAGTCTCCAGGCTGTGGATGAACCTCTTTGGAGTCAACATTTTCCGGAGCCTCGCAGCCGCATTACCGGCCCTGCCCGGCAAAACAGTTCTACGCTCCATCTTCAGGCTGTTTTCATTATCCAATAGACAATAAGAATTACCGGAACAATCAGTATTAAGGACCTTACCAAAAGCTTTACCGCCCTGTCAGACAGGCCTATTGTTTTAAGCCTGTACTCATGCTCAGCCATGTCAATTTTTCTTTCCGCTTTCTTCTTTCCTTTTTTACGCGCCATACTTTCCTCCATATATGTTATTTTTTTCCTATTCCTGCAGTGTTGTGAAAAGCACGCCCCTCATCACCTGCCTCTGAAACACGGCAAAAAGCACAAGCGTCGGGATCATTGAGATAGAGACCGCTGCCATAACAACATTCCATGGCTGCCCCTCCTCGATAATCTTGTAAATACCCAGCATAAGAGTGTATATCTCAGGCTCGTTGATAACTATAAGAGGCCAGAAAAAAGAATTCCATATTGTCGTAAAGTTCAGGACTGCCATGACAGAGATTATGGCCTTTGAAATCGGCAGAATTATCCTGAAAAATATCGATATCTCCGAATACCCGTCAACCCTTGCAGCCTCAATAAAATCATTTGGCATTTTATCAAAGAAACTTTTGAATATAAAAATATTTATGGCGGCGGCAAGAGCCGGAAGGATAAGCGCCCAGTATGTATTGACAAGGTTTATTGTAAAGATTCCCTCTATGCCGAAATCCCGCATAAAGAGGTATAGGGGCACGGCGATTGTCTCAAAAGGTATAAGTATCGTTGAGAGGAAAAGAAGCATTACAGCCTGATAAAACGGGGGCCTGAGCTTTGAAAGCGAATATGCCGCTGCCGAGCATATCAGTATCTGCCCCGCAACTGCCGCCAGCGCAATTAAAAACGTGTTGAAAAGATAGGTCTGAAAGGGCGTTATCTCCCATGCGCGCACAAAATGGGACGCGTCCGGCTTAAAATTCGCCATTACTTCCTTTAACGGTTTGAATATCATCTCCGCAGGCAGCATGGCTGTGACAAGCATCCAGATAAAAGGTATTGTCACCAGCACCGCGCCCGTTACGGTAAAAGCGCCCCACAAGCCGTATATAACCCGGGTTTTTTTATCTTTTAACTCATAAGAAGGAAAAAGATAGCGGGTTTCTTCTTTATACATTTTCACTCTTTTTGCCATATCATCCCCTCTTTCCCGCTATTTTAAGCTTTACAAGCGAGAAACTGACCAGAAGCAGAAGGAAAAACACCGCCACTCCCGAAGCGTATCCGATATCCATGTATAAAAAGGCTTTTTTGTAAATATATGTGGCGATTACTTCAGACGACCCCTGCGGGCCGCCGTTTGTCATAATATACACCTCGGTAAAGACCTGCATTCCGCTTATTATCTGAATAAAAACAACCGCCATAATCACCGGCTTTAACGCGGGAAGTATTATTTCCTTAATCTTGGTCCCCACGCTTGCTCCGCTTAACGAAGCGTCCTCAAAGAGGTTTCTCGGAATATTCTGCAGCCCCGCCATATATATCAGAAGCGCCCATCCTGTGTTTTTCCATACAAATACTATTGCAATTGAAAACAACGCGAGATTAGGGTCTGTCAGCCAGCCGATATTCACCTGTCCCGGAGTAAAGAATGACAATACCGAATTTATCAGCCCAAACCCCTGGTTATACATCCATTTCCACAGTATGGCCGCGGGAACAGCCGGCGTGAGAAAGGGAATAAAGAACAGGATTTTCATCAGCCCTGCGCCCTTTCTCATTTCATAGACATACAGCGCAAGCACAAAAGGCAGCCACGTACCCAGAAGGACAACAATACCCGACAGGGTTATGGAATGCATAAAGGCTTCCCAGAACTTGGCATCCCCTATTATTCTCGCGAAGTTGTCAAAACCCACAAAAACAGAGCTGTTAATAGTATCAAAACTTCTCAGGCTTATGGCAAAAGTTTTTATTATCGGAAACCAGCTGAAAAACAGGAATACAAGGACAGCCGGCAGCAAAAGTTCGAACCCGAGAATTGACTTCATGAATTTATGAAATTTAATCTTTTTTCTGTCTTTAACCGTAATCTCCGGCATCGGCGTCACGGGCCTTTTAAACGTTGACATCCTGATGGGCATTCCGTAACGCCTGTAACGGTATCTCTTTCTCATCTGTTGTGACGCGGTCAGCGTATCAGGAAGCTTAATTGCCGGCATCTGAACCGCCGGGGCCTTTATTTCCTCTGCCCCGCCTATGGCCTTGAATATGGAATCCGCAGGCTTTTTCTTTTCCGCTTTCACGGGAATCTTAACGGTTGATTCGGCTGAGGGAAGCTTCATTTTTATAATAGGAAGCGCCTCATCCTCTTTTTTATGTCCCTTTATCGCCTCATCAAGCATACCCGTAATGGCGTTCTCCGACAGATCGTTTCCCACCCTGTTAAACAGATTATCTGCCATAACGTTCCCTTTTAACCCGCTCCGAGAATTCCAGGAGCGTTTTTTCAATATCAATTTCCCTGCTTATAAACACCTTTTCAAGCACATATCTTCCAAAATCCTCTTTTATCATCGGCCAGCCCGGAAATACGGGTTCTGTATGCGCATAAGACAGTAGCCCGCGGACCTTCGAGAACTCCGGCATGTTGATGAGATTGGTGGCAGCCGAGAAATCTCCCGGAAAAATAACCATATCCAGCTCTTTCATCCGCTGGAACTTCCACAACTGCGTCATTGGAAGAAGAA
>DSBP01000065.1 GCA_011049465.1 bacterium
CTTGCGCGGGTTTTAGGGTGGATTGAACGCTGATGTGCTTTGATGTTTGGGATGGCGTTGAATAATGCGCAATACAGACGCGCCCTGAGTTCTCGACGAAAATTTCCGCTATACCGCCCCGTCCTGCGTCAGTGGGTGTTGGGGCAAGGGTTGTTTTGCAATCGTATTAACTTTAAACTTTAAAATTTCAACTTTCAGTTGCCGTACTTGATGCCTGCCCGCCCCGTCCTGCAATAGTGGGTGTTAGGGCAAAGGTTGTTTAGCGGCCTGTAAATAAAAGAATTAAATACAGCGATGCGTTGTTTTTGTAGGGGCGATTCACGAATCGCCCAAAGCGTCTTGTTTGTTGTAAAAGTCTTTGTAGGCGCGGACTTCAGTCCGCGGTATTTGAGTGTGTTTGAAAGGCGCGCGAACTGCCCTTCGGCTTCGCTCAGGATATTTAGTTCGCGGCTACAAAGACGGAAGCAAAGATGGAAGCAAAGACGGGAAGAAACTGAAAGCTAAATCATACTTTGTGCCCTTAATAGGAATAAGAATAGGAATCCCGAATAGTTTTTATTTTTAATGGAAATGTAAATTTTTCCTTAAGTATGGTATAGTATTTAAAAAAACGGAGAAGAGATGAAGTACAGCGTAAAAAAGCCCGGAGAGCTGAAAAAGTTTCTGTCGCTTGAAGCCGGTATTTCAGGAAAACAAGCCAAAAAAATTATTGATACCCGGAGGGTCTTTGTCAATGGCCGCCGTGTATGGATGGCGTCGCATATGCTTTCGCCCGGGGATGTGGTGGAGGCCGCCGGCGCCGGCGGTTCGAAGGAAAGGGGAAGCGCTGTAATCATTTACGAGGATGAATACGTTGTCGCGGCTGATAAGCCGTCGCACATGCTCTCTGACGGCGGAGAAGAATCTCTGGAACATTTCCTGCGGAAAAACACAAGGAACAGGGCGCTGCGCGCCGCGCACAGGATAGACGCGGAGACATCGGGTATTGTATTGTACGCGAAAAACGGAGGGGTTTTTGACGCGCTTAAAAAAATGTGGAAGGAAAAAAGAGTAAAAAAAACATACATTGCCCTGGCTTACGCAAAGGCCTCTTTTGACAAAAAAACAGTATCAGCGCCCATAGGCGGGAAGCCCGCTGTAAGCGCGGTAAAAACGCTGAAAGCGGTTAAAGGGCTCTCGATGTTTGAGGTGGAGATTGAAACCGGGCGCAGGCATCAGATAAGAATCCATCTTGCGGGAATCGGGCATCCCGTCATAGGAGACAGCCTGTACGGCCCTGCGGCTGCCGGAACAGGTGTTCATGGCGGCGTTAAGCGCCAGATGCTGCACGCCGCGCGTCTTGAATATGTGTGCCCGTTTACGAAAAAAAGTGTTATTATAAAATCGGAACTGCCCGGGGATTTTAAACTTCACGCAGGGCTGCTTGATAAGGAGCAAAAATAACCGATGGGAATGGTTGAATTAACGGGAATATCAATAGCTCTTGCAATGGATTGTTTCGCGGTATCCCTCTCGGCGGGCGCGTGCACGAGGCGGCTCGGCATTGCCGGCGCTCTGCGAATAGCTTTTTTGTTCGGCGGGTTCCAGTCCGCAATGGCGCTTTTGGGATGGCTTGCGGCAGGAGGGCTGACGGTGTTTACCGCGGGTTATAGCCATTGGATAGCTTTTGCGCTGCTTGTCTTAATAGGCGCGAAGATGCTGTATGAAGCCGCGCATGAGAAGAAAGAGGAGCGGAACTACTGCTCTCTTAAAATACTTATAGTGCTTGCTTTCGCGACGAGCATGGACTCTTTTGCCGCTGGCGCGGGCATATCGCTGCTGAAATACGGGCTGCTGCTTCCTGTCGTGTTTTTCGGCGCGGCTTCCTTTGTATTTTCCCTCGCGGGAGTATATATAGGCGGAAAGGCCGGCGAGGCATTCGGATCAAAGGCTGAGGCGGCCGGAGGAATTATACTGATATTGCTGGGTGTAAAAATACTGCTTGAGCACATGTGAGGCGGTGAATATGAAGGTCAAAAATGTCCGGTGAAGAGATTAAAAGGTGTGAAAGATGCGACGCGCAGCTTGGGGAAGGCGACAAGCGCTGCCCCAATTGCAATAAGCTTATTTCGGAACAGGTTGAGGGTCTTGCGGCTGTCCCTGAAAAGCCCGTTAACTGCCCTGTGTGCAAGATACCGGCGTATAAGGCATCCCTGTCCGGCCGCGAAATAATTCATTGCGCCGAGTGCGGGGGCGCGGCTCTGAGAAAAGAGCTGATCATGAAACTGCGGCCCAATGAGGCGGTGAAACTTGCGATAGGCCCGGAAGAGCGCGATTACAGGAGGCCGCCGTTTTTTGAAAAGAGGGACAAACCGCCTTTTCTTATCTGCCCCTACTGCATGAAAAAAATGGAGGAAAAGAAGTTCGGGGAGATGAGCGTGGATATGTGCGAAAAATGCGGCGCGCTGTGGCTTGACGGCGGAAAGCTGAATCACATAGGAAAGATACTGGCACCCTATAAAATGCGCGCCGTCTCCGGCGGAGGGGGAGGAGGGAGAAGGCGGAGGTAGATAAACTGAAAACTGAAAACTTAAAGTTTAAAGTTAAGCCATACGAGGCCTTAATAAGAATTGCGAATGGTTTTTATGTAAATGCAAATGTAAATGGAAATTTGTCCTAAAATAGGAATAAGAATATGAATCCGGAATAGTTTTTATAATATCACACAAAGGCGGAAAATATGGGTGTAAAGGAAGAGCTGTTAAGAAGGCGGACGTTCGCGATAATAAGCCATCCTGACGCGGGAAAGACGACGCTGACGGAAAAAATACTGCTTTTTGCCGGCGCTGTTCACATGGCGGGCGCGGTTAAGTCAAACAAGATAAAGAAGACGACAGTCTCCGATTTTATGGAGATTGAGCGGCAGAGGGGGATATCCGTGGCGTCCGCTGTAATGAGCTTTGAGTACATGGGGCTTAAGCTTAATTTGCTTGATACTCCGGGACACAAGGATTTCGCCGAGGACACATACAGGACGTTAACCGCGGTTGACAGTGTTGTGCTTGTGGTGGATTCCGTGAAGGGTGTTGAGGAGCAGACCGAAAAACTGATGAAGGTGTGCAGGATGAGAAATACGCCGGTCATTATTTTTGTGAACAAGCTTGACAGGGAAGGAAGAAACCCTGTTGACATCCTTGATGAACTTGAAAAAAAGCTTGATATCCGGGCCTGCCCCATGAGCTGGCCTATCGGAATGGGTTCTTTGTTTAAAGGGGTATACAGCCTGCACGCCGGGGCGCTGAGGCTCTTCAGGCCGCACACGGGCACTGACAATGAAGAGGTGACGGCGTGCTCCATTGACTCGGCGGCTGTTGAGGAAACAATAGGCCCTGACGCGGCAGCGCAGCTAAGGGCGGACGCCGCGCTTGCTGAGGGGGTATATGGCGCGTTTGACAGGGCGGCCTATCTTGAGGGGAAAAGCGCGCCTGTTTTTTTCGGCAGCGCGCTTAACAATTTCGGCGTAAAAGAGATGCTGGACACATTTATTGATATGGCGCCGTGCCCGGGCCCGATGAAGGCGGAGAACAGGAGCGTTCAGCCTGATGAAAGCGCGTTGACCGGGTTTGTCTTCAAGATTCACGCCAACATTGACCTGCGCCACAGGGATAGGATAGCTTTTTTCAGGGTCTGTTCCGGAAGGTTTGAGAAGAATAAGTTTTACAAACATGTAAGGACCGGCAGCGACATAAGGTTCGCGGCTCCGGCGCAGTTTCTGGGCTCAAGCAAGGATGTGATAGACGAGGCTTATCCCGGGGACGTAATCGGGCTTTATGACAGGAAAAACTTTAAGATAGGAGACACGCTTACAGAGGGAGAGCCGCTGAATTTTACGGGAATACCGAGTTTTTCGCCCGAAATTTTCAGGGAGCTCATACATACCGCAAAAAAGGCGAAGCAGCTTGAAAAGGGGCTCAGCCAGCTGATGGACGAGGGAGTGGCGCAGCTTTTTATAATGAAGAACACGGGAAGAAAAATCATAGGCACGGTCGGGCCGCTCCAGTTCGAGGTCATTAAATACAGGCTTGAGCATGAGTACGGCGCGGAGTGCAGGCTTGAGACCTACAACGCTTACAAGGCGTGCTGGATAAGGTCGGAGAACAGGGAAAAGTTTGAGGAGTTTTGCCGCTTTAAAACAGACGCGATAGGGCAGGACAAGGACGGAAATACGGTATTTTTCACCGAATCCGAGTGGATGCTGAAACATTATATAGAGGACAACCCTGAAATATCGTTTTATTTTACTTCGGAATTCAAATAGTAATCAATCCAACTCCTGTCTAAATGCCTTGTCATGCAAGGTTTGAATTAACCTGCATGTTGAAAATTTTATATTGTAAATTGCCTTTACTTGAGGTGGGCCGGGGCGGGCAGCAAAAAATTTTCCCGATTTACAACGGCGGAATTCCTGTTCGTTTGTCATCCTGAGCCTATGCGCGGCTCGGCTTGCGCAGGATTATGGGCGGTTGGTATTGTATTTTATGTTGGGGATAAGCTTGAATAGTGAACAATGCGGTAGCGCCCGAGGTTCTCGGAAAAATTTTCCGCTACCCGCCCCGTCCTGCGACAGTTGTATTGGGGCAATGGTTGTTTAGCAATCTGCAAAAAACAAGAATAAAATAATGCGTTGCGTATTACGCTGTATTTGTAGGGACAGCGCTCCTGCGCTGTCCGCGGTTTTTTTGTACTGACTTTAAACTGTCAACTTTCA
>DSBP01000190.1 GCA_011049465.1 bacterium
CTATTCAACGCCATCCCAAACATCAAAGCACATCAGCGTTCAAGACGCACTAAAACCCGCGCAAGCCTAATCGCGTATATTCACGAATCTCCGGCTGGCCGGGCTCACCGCCGATGTAAATCGGCGAAATTTCTCCGCTGCCTGCCCCGGCCCACCTCGAGTAGGGCAATTTACAATTTGGAATTTGTAATTTGCAAGTTGGTACGAACACCAAAAAACTCTTAATAACGCGCAATCGAGTATACCTTATATTTTTTCAGCCTGTCCCTGCCCTTTAAAAAATCAAGCTCAACAATAAACGCCAGCTCACCAACCTTTGCCCCGCACTTCTCCACAAGCCTTGCCGCAGCCTCCACTGTCCCGCCCGTAGCCAGAAGGTCATCAATAATCAATACCTTCTGCCCTTTTTTAAGCGCGTCCCTGTGAAGCTCAAGCGTATTGCTTCCGTACTCAAGGTCATACGAAACCCTATAAACAGCCCGCGGAAGCTTGCCCTGCTTTCTGACAGGCACAAGCGGCACGCCGAGCCTGTACGCCAGCGGCGCTCCCACGAGAAAACCGCGCGCCTCGCAGCATACAACAGCGCCAATTTTTTTCGTTTTATACCTCTTCGCGAGAAAATCCGTCATTTTCCGCAGCATTTTTCCGTCGCCAAATACCGGCATGAGGTCCTTAAAAATAATCCCCGGCTTGGGAAAATCAGGCACATCCTTTATTGCTTTTTTAATCAGCTTTTCCATTTTTCCTCCTCAAATAATCATTAAATCAGCGTTTTTCCCTGTCATCCGAACGTTTCATAAGCCCCCTCAGCTTTCTGATTGCTATTGTCTCTATCTGCCTGACCCTCTCCCTGGTGAGTTTAAGCCTTTCCCCTATCTCCTCGAGAGTAAGTACCGTATCGTCCTCAAGGCCAAAACGCCAGAGAATGACATCCCTCTCGTTTTGTTTGAGCGCAGACACCATATCGAGAATCTTATCCCTGTTATCGCTTTCAAAAAATAAATCATCGGGCTTCACGATAGTCGTGTCTTCTATTGTGTCCTTAAGCGTCCTCCCCGGGTCGCTGTCTTCATCCTCATACTCAAGGTCCAGAGACTTGGGGGATTTGATGATGTTAAGTATCTCGTTAAGCTTTTGCGGCTCAATCTTCAGTTTCTTCGCCGTACGCTCCTTGTCCGGATATTTGCCGCTTGTCTTGAGCTCTTTTTCAATAAGCTTCAGGTACTTGTGGTATATATCAAGTATATGAACCGGAATCCTTATGGTATTTTTCTGATTGGCAATTGCCCTGTTTACGGACTGTTTTATCCACCAGGTAGCGTAAGTGCTGAACCTGAACCCCATCTGCGGCTTGAATTTCTCAAGCGCCCGCATCAGCCCTATGTTTCCCTCTTCTATCAGGTCAATCAGGGGCACTCCGAAATACTCGTATTTTTTCGCTATCTTAACAACAAGTTTAAGATTTGATTTTATCATCTTTTCCCTGCAGGCCTTGTCCCCTTTTTGCGCCCTGCGCACCAGATACTTCTCTTCCTTTTCTTCAAGAACCTTTTCGTCCCGTATCTCGCCAAAATAAAGCTGCAGTGAGTCCTTTGACTCCTTAGCAGGCGGTTTTTTAGGAGCGGCGTCCAGGATGATTTTATCCGTGTCATCCGCCCCGGCCTCCGCCGCTGCCCGTTTTATTCTCTTGGCAGGCTTTTTCAGAGGCGTTTTTTCCGCCCCCGGTTTTGCCGCCCGTTTCTTCTTACCCTGTCTCTTTCCGGATTTCTCCGCCATTTTCCTTTTTTTAGCCATAAACCGCCCCGCAGCTTATTTTATTATGAAGCCTTCTGTCTCCGGGTTATGCTCTGCCGCCTCTTTCACAACACCATTGATTTTAAACCCGGCTTTATCACCGGCCACGTCTTCTATAAATTCATTAAGGGCGGTTTCCCCGCCGAAAACCTCCATCTCCACGCTGCCGTCAGGCAGGTTTCTCACCCATCCCTTAAGGCCCAGCGCATCGGCTGCCCTCAGGCAATAATACCTGTAACCGACATTTTGAACGCGCCCCGTAACCAGCAGCTTAAAACCTGCGGGCTTACTGCACATATGATATCCCGAATACAAAATGATCCCTTAAAAACACTCCCATCTCCGCGGCGCCGCCGAATCTGTTGATTCCCACCACAAATATCTCGGCATTCAGGTTGTAATTCATTGACACTCTCACTCCCGCGTTGAAATCATTGCCGTCATATTCCACTATCGCCAGAACCGTATCATAAATGAGCAGCGATATGTCGCCTATAAACCGGAGCACCACAAAATTATAATCGCCGGCAGACAGGTCTTTTTTTATGCCCGCGGTAATATTGGCGTTCCCGGCTTTTTTTGACGCGGCTATATATGCCGCGAACCCGGTATCTTCAATTCCGTCAAAAACATACACCGGAAAATTCTGTATTCCGGCTGATACAGAAATAAAAGAAACCTCTTCCCTCAATATCCCTGCTTTGGCGCCTATTTTCAGGCCTTTAAGTATCTCCACAACATCCGAGGAACTGCCAAAATCAAGCAACAACCCGGCCTCAGCCATGTCAAAGAGCCCTATGTTTGCCTTGAATGAAAACCTGTGAATGGCAAGGCAGAGTTTCATGTGTCCGGGAAAATATGCTGACGGGTTGTTTATAAAACCCGCGGCCCCGTTGACCGACGCCGATGCGAGCAGCCTGTTTATGTCCACTCCATCCGCCGCTTTCGCAGCAGCCGGGAGGCAAAAAAACAGTATTACCATTACCGGCAGCAAAAATAACCTTTTCACCCGCGCTCCTCTCAAAACCGTTATAAACCGGGCTGCGGCAGCCTGTTCAGCCCGAAAATCAACGCTTTACACGCTCAACCTTTTATCACAGCGCCTTTAAATGGTCGGGGCGACAGGGGTTGAACCTGCGACCTCTTGGTCCCGAACCAAGCGCGCTAGCCACTGCGCTACGCCCCGACTGATACCGTCCGCTGCATCTGTTTTTTGGTCGGGGCGATGCGATTCGAACGCACGACCTCTCGCACCCCAAGCGAGTGCGCTAGCCAGCTGCGCTACGCCCCGACCTATTCAATTATTTGTGCAATACAACAAAAAACATAATATCATTTAAAGGATGATGTTGCAATGACAAAATAGGGGAATACATAAGGCAGTTTGAATTTTGAATTTACAATTTTAAAGTTACTGCTGAAACAAACTACGCTTGTCCCAACTTTCAATTTTCACTTTATAGCTTCGCCCTGTCTTCACTTCAAAATTCCCAATTCAAAATTTAAACTCATCCTCTTCCTGCCTTAACTATCAAGCATAGGCTCCCTTCATCCTCCGCTTTCAAGCATCGCGAGGGCTTCCTGCAGGTCGTTTCTTATCTCATTCAGCTTTCTGTTCTTCATTTTTTCGTCAAATGTAAAGAGTTCCATCTGCTCCCCGGCGGCCTCTTCAAGCAGTTCTTTAAGCCTCTTCTGGGCGCCGCTTATCTTGTACTCATCGTCATACAGAAGCTTTTTTATGGCCAGTATCACGTCTATGTCTTTCTTCATGTATTTTCTCTGGCCCACGCGGTTCTTGATGGGCTTCAGCTCGTCAAAATTCTGCTCCCAGAACCTTATCACCGATTCCCTCACTCCGGTCAGCTGCGCCACTTCCCTTATGGGATAATATTTCTTATCCTTTATGTTTTCCATATTCTCACCGCCCCTTCTTCTTATTCAGAAACTCTTTCTCTGCCCGCGGGGAGCGCTTCATCAGATCCCCCATGGACTCATAAGGGGATTTTCCCCTGTAAATCACCTCGTAAACTTCCCTTGTTATGGGCATGTCCACCCTGTATTTTTTCGCCAGCCCGTAGGCGGAGAGTGTTGTTTTCACGCCTTCTGCCACCATTTCCATCGTTTTTAATATCTCCCCTATTTTTCTGCCTTTCCCCAGTTCCTCCCCGACAAAACGGTTCCTGCTGTGCCTGCTCTGGCACGTAACCACAAGGTCCCCCAGCCCTGACAATCCCGAAAACGTCGCGCTGTCAGCGCCCATCGCAGCGCCCAGCCTGCTCATCTCGGCAAGCCCTCTTGTAATAAGCGCGGCCTTGGTGTTGTCTCCCGTCTTCATCCCGTCAAGTATTCCCGCGGCTATGGCTATAACATTTTTTACCGCCCCGCCTGTCTCCACGCCCGCAACGTCATTGCTGCTGTAAACCCTGAATGACTGTGTAAAGAAAAGCGCCTGGGTTTTTTCCGTGTTCTCACCTGTTTTTGCCGCGGCCACAACCGTAGTGGGAACCCTCCGCGCCACCTCTTCAGCATGGGACGGCCCTGATAAAACCGCGGTTTTCACCGGGCCGAGCGTATCTTTTATAACCTCTGACATGCGCATAAGCGTCTTTTGCTCTATTCCCTTTGCCGCGCTTATAAAGAGCGCTTTTTTATAGTTATATCCGGCTGCCCTTTTTAAAAACGGCCTCATCACATGCGACGGCACTGCCAGTACAATGTATTCCGCCCGTTCAACAGCCTGCTTTAAATCATCTGTTATTTTTATCTTTTCCGGAAGCTTCACTCCCTTAAGAAACTTTATGTTTTCCCTCTTCTGCGCCATGATTTCCGCGTAATCCGGAAAATACTCCCAGAGCGCCACATCGTGATTTCTTTCGGCAAGGACAAGGGCAAGGGCCGTTCCCCACC
>DSBP01000116.1 GCA_011049465.1 bacterium
ATTACGGTCAGGTCGGCGTTTGCAGCCGTAACGGCTTTTATTGTCGCTGTCCTGATAGGCAGCCTCATCATAAGAATTCTTAAAAGAAACGGTATTGTGCAGGCGATAAGGGAGGACGGCCCAAAAAAGCACCTGAAAAAACAGGGGACCCCGACAATGGGCGGGTTAATTATGCTTATACCCGTGCTTTTATCAACTCTGCTGTGGGCCAGATTTGACAATAATTACATTTATATCGTACTTTTTTCCATAGTCTGGTTCGCTTTTATAGGGTTTCTTGATGATTTCCTGAAGATGAAAGTGGGGACAAAGGGGCTGTCCGTAAAAAACAAGCTTTTGATGCAGTTTGCCGGGGCGCTGGCAATAATATTCATGTACCTGTATTTTTCGCAGGAATTCAGGTTCGCAACGCATATAAATGTTCCGTTTATGAAGAGCCCGGTTGAACTGCCTGTATGGCTCTTCATTATTATAGCGGCGCTGTTGATTGCGGGCTGGTCAAATGCCGTTAACCTGACTGACGGGCTTGACGGGCTTGCCTCGGGCCTCGCGCTTCTTGTCTTTGCCACCTTGGTGGTAATGTCCTATATAATAGGCAACGTAAACATGAGCGAATACCTGCTCTTGATGAATGTGGGAAAAGCCGCGGAGATAACCGTAATCTGTTCCGCTTTTGTGGGCGCGATTCTGGGCTTCCTGTGGTTCAACGCCTATCCTGCCCAGGTTTTTATGGGCGATACAGGGGCGCTTATGCTTGGGGGAGTAATAGGCACTGTCGCGGTCCTTATCAAGCAGGAGATACTTATGCTGGTTGTGGGTGTTATCTTTATGATTGAGATGTTTTCGGTCATACTTCAGGTCACTTCATATAAGATGACAAAGAAAAGGCTCTTTAGAATGGCGCCGCTTCATCATCATTACCAGTTAAAGGGCGTCTCTGAGCCGAAGATAATTATCAGGTTCTGGATAGTTGCTGTTGTAGTGCTTCTTTTAACTCTGAGTACTCTGAAGCTGAGGTGAGCGGATGGACGCGGTAAAAAATAAAAAGATACTTATACTTGGAGCCGGAAAAAGCGGCGTCTCAGCCGCGCGCCTCGCCGTGTTTTATGGTGCGTCAGGCGTAGTGCTTAGCGATGAAAAACCACTGGGGCGCTGGGATGACTCCGCGCTCGCGCTTGAAAAGGAAGGAGTTGTATTTGAGGCGGACGGGCACAAGGACGAGTCTTTTTTAAACGCGGATATTATAGTGATAAGCCCGGGTATCGCGGTAAAACCCGCGTGGGCAGATATGGCGCAGCGCCATAATAAGGAGCTTATAGGCGAGATTGAGTTTGCTTTCAGGGCCGTTCCTGTCCCGGGGCCGAAGATAATCGCCATAACAGGAACGAACGGAAAGACAACGGCCTCTGCGCTGATGTTTGAGATACTCAAGGCGCATGCGGGCGGCAGGGCGGCAGTTGCCGGGAATATCGGAATACCGTTTTGTGACATAGCGGCAAAGGCCGGGCAATACGATTATATAGTGCTTGAAACCAGCAGTTTTCAGCTCGAGACAATAAAAAGGTTCAGGCCGCATATTGCCGTAATACTCAATATTACGGAGGACCATCTTGACAGGTACGCTTCAATGCAGGCTTATGCCGAGGCAAAGGCAAGGATTTTCGAGAATCAGACAGACGGGGATTTTCTTCTCCTGAATGCAGGGGACAGGTTTACAAGCATAATGGCCTCAATGTCCGGGTCCTCAAAGGTCTTCTTTTCGGCATATAAGCCTTTAAACGACGGGTATTATTTTGAAGGGGACGAATTCATTAAAAATGTATTCGGAAAGAGGCAGCCTCTCTTTTCGGCCCGCGGGATAAAACTTATCGGCAGGCACAATTATGAGAATATACTGCCCTGCCTCATAATCTCCGATATACTCGGTTTTGACATGAAAAAGACGGCTGAGGCGGCGGCTTCTTTTAAAGGGCTGCCGCACAGGATTGAATTTGTGGCTGAAGCCGGCGGTAAATTGTATTACAACGACTCGAAGGGGACGACTGTTGATTCTGTCCTTAAAGCGGTTAATTCCTTTTCCGAAAATACGGCGCTGATTCTCGGCGGCAGGGAAAAAAACACTTATTTTGAGGCGTTGAAAAATCTTCTGCCCGGAAGCGTTAAGCTGATAATAGCGATAGGCGAGAGCAGGGATAAGGTGGAATCCATATTCGCGGATAAAACTGAGGTTGCTAAGGCGGATTCCATGGCGGCCGCGGTTCAGGTCGCGTCGCAGCGGGAAGACATCAGGGTTGTCCTGCTTTCGCCGGCGTGCGCCAGTTTTGATATGTTTAAAAATTATGAGCAAAGGGGAAATGAGTTCAAAAAACAGGTGATGAGAGTGGCGGGCCAATGAACAAAAGTTTTGAAAAAATAGATTTTACGCTTTTTACCGCTGTTTTTGCGGCCGTTCTTCTGGGGCTGCTTACGGTTTACAGCAGCAGCGCGGTTTTCGCTTATGAAGAGTTTGGCGACGGCGCGCATTATTTCAAGCGCCAGATTATGTGGGCGCTGCTTGGGGCTGTTGGCGCCGTATTTTTATTTAAACTCGGCCCTGAAAAAATGAGAAGATACGCGCTGCCGATGCTTGTCATGTCGGTAATACTTCTTTTTGCGGTTCACGTCCCGGGGTTTGGCAGAAAAGCGGGAGGTGCGGTCAGGTGGCTCAAAATGGGGCCCTTTTCATTCCAGCCCTTTGAATTCGTTAAATTTTTCTATGTGTTTTATCTGGCGGCTGTTTTGTCCGCCGATAAGCAGGGTATAATAAAGAAGGGAGGGCAGATTATTCTGATGACTCTCCTGGTCTCCGTAGGGCTTATACTGCAGAGGGATTTTGGAGGAATGGCGATTATAACCATGCTTTTGCTTGTAATGTTATTTGTGTCGGGGATTCCAATATATGTCTTTGGCGGGCTTGCGGCTGCTGCGGCGGGCGTTTTTGCCTTTCTTATAAAAATAGAGCCTTACAGGCTGAAAAGAGTGCTTTCGTTTTTGAATCCATGGGACGATTATTACGGAGCCGGATGGCAGACAATACAGTCGTTGATAGCGATAGGCTCGGGAGGGCCGCTTGGAGTCGGATTTACCCAGAGCCAGCAGAAGTTCTATTATCTGCCCGCGCCTCATACGGATTACATTTACTCAATCATCGGGGAGGAGTGGGGGCTGATAGGCGCGCTTGCTGTCCTGGCGGTGTTCTATGTTATACTGCAAAGGGGCGTATATATCGCGCTTCATACAGAAGACAGATTCCTGAAATTCACGGCGTATGGAATGACGTTTATGATAGTGGTTCAGGCGCTTATCAATATGTTTGTAGCCGCGGGGTTGCTACCGCCAAAAGGAACAACGCTTCCTTTTTTAAGCTCAGGGGGGTCTTCTTTGATAGTTAATCTGGCTGCAATCGCGCTTCTTCTCTCAATCTCGAGAAAACTGAAAGGGGACAGGGCATGAGGGTAATATTTGCGTGCGGCGGCACAGGAGGGCATATATATCCCGCAATAGCGGTGGCGGACCTGCTGAAGCGCGGCGCGGGAGTCAAAGTGCTTTTCGCGGGTTCGTCCGGCGGCATGGAGGAAAAAATTGCCGGAAGAGCGGGTTATAAGTTTAAAGGTGTTGACGCAAAACCGCTGCTGAGGAGGTTTTCAGCAAAGAATGCGGGAAATATTTACAGTTCTTTAAAAGCAGTGGCGCAGTCAGCGGGAATAATAAAAGAATTCAGGCCGTGCGTTGTTATGGGGACAGGCGGTTTTGCCTCATTTCCTGTCGTGGCAGCCGCGGTTTTGGAGGGGAAAAGAACGGTAATTCATGAACCAAACATGAAACCGGGCGCGGCAAACAGGCTGCTGGCAGGTTTTGTATCGGCCATAACCGTCGGGTTTGAGGAGACGGCCGTATATTTCCCGAAATCCAGGGTTTGTGTAACCGGCAATCCGGTAAGAAGCTCAATAGGCGCGGTAAGCAGGAGCGCGGCCGCTGGAAGAATGGGTGTTAATCCGCTGCGCAAAACCCTGCTGGTAATGCCGGGAAGCAGGGCCGCACACAGCATAAATGAGGTTTTGCTCGCCGCTCTTCCTTATATATACGCGAAGGTAAAGGGGCTTCAGGTGCTTTGGATGTCCGGGGATGCGGATTATGGACGGGTAAAGAAGGGCGCGGCTTCATACAGGGGCATAAGAGTTTTCAGGTTTATAAAAAGAGCAGAGGATGCTTACGCGGCTTCGGACGCCGGTATTTTAAGGGCGGGAGCCGCGACATTGTCGGAAATTACCGCGGCAAAGCTTCCCTGCGTGCTTGTCCCGTATCCGCATGCAACGGGCAATCATCAGGAAAAAAACGCGGAAGTTTTTGAAAAGAGAGAAGCGGCTGTCGTGATTAAGGACAAAGATATGACAAAGGAAAACCTGGCGGAAACGGTTACAGCTGTTTTAAGCAGCGCCAGGAGCAGAAAGATGAGGGCGGCTCTCGGTAAAATGCATAAACCCGGCAGCGCGGAAAGAATAGCCGCGATAATAACCGGGGAGGCGGCGAAATGAGAAATGTAAAAAGGATTCATTTTATAGGCATTGGCGGGGCAGGAATGAACGGTATTGCCGAGGTCTTTATTAACA
>DSBP01000114.1 GCA_011049465.1 bacterium
AATAAAACTATGGCAAACTTACTCCCATCAAACCCCCACTTTGCCCCGCTCAAATCCATCCTCGGTATGGTTATGTCAACGCCTTTTATGTTAAAATCAACATTCAAATCAAAACCAATACTGTCGCTTACATCACCCCCTGTCACCGGTTTTTCCGCGACATTAACATAATCCTCCCCCTGCTTCTCCTCATCCGCTGATGTCTCGTATATCAGACTGAATACATTTGTCTCATCAGAACCAAGCAGGCTGTATTCATACCCGGTCGCTTCATTATCGCCCTTGCTTCCCTCCAGAGCTTTCTCAGGCACACTCACAGGGTTCTGGTCATTCTTGTTGTTTGAGTATATGTCCCTCGCGTCCACCGCGAATATTGACTGTATGGTTTTTGTGTCTGAGCCCATAAGGTTATTAAAATGGCCCGTCGTTATAGTCCCCGTCACCACGCTCAAATACCCGCTCTCGCTTACGGGCGTTCCCACAGATACCGGGACAGGAATCCCTTTACCATCCGCCCTCTTTAACATAACGGAGTTCATAGCCACCTTGTCTGTAAAATACATCTTTGCCGTCGCTGTCGATTTTGAACTCACGCCCTTATTATCCCCCTCTAATCTTGGCACTATCTTTCTCATTATCTTCCCGTCTTTAAATTTTACTTCCCCCCGCTCCAGACTGTATTTTTTCCCGCCACCCTGCGTTATCTCCAGCTTGTTCAGTATCACGGGCGCCCAGTGGTAAAACCGCCTTAAAATCATATCCGCTTTGAAGTTGTTCCCGCTCAGATTCATCGCGCCCCAGGCGCTCATCCCGCATTTGGTCCCTGATTTTAACCCGACGGGAGGAGTGACATCCGACTCGTCATACAGCGTCTCCCGCAGGTATGTCTCCGCCTGTTTTAACACATTCAGCGCGCTCTGAATTATGAGGTTGCTCCTATTATTATTACTTTCTTTAGCGTAACTGAACATCAGCGTTTTTAAATACGGCCATTTCACCTGCCTGCCGTCTATGGTAACCTCCCTCTCAAAATCCCCCCTGTGGTTCTTGACAGCGTCAAACCAGAAGGCTTGGATGTAGTACCTCGCCTCTTCGCCTTCTCCAACTTGTACTGTTATCTCATCAACCGCCTCGCTAATATTTCTTTTCACTCCGGACAAGCTCCCGCTCCACGTCTCCTCTTTATACGGAATAAAATAGTTCTGCTCCCCCTCATATCCGTTGACTACAATATCCACACTCCTGCCTTGCTGTATCTCATACAGAAGCAGAGTATATGCCGCTATGCCCAGCGCCTTAAAGCCCTCCTTGTATTTAGCGTCCCCGAAATTCGCGCCTCCCACAAGCCCGTATAATACGTTTTTCAGGTAGTCTTTTATATGAACTGTTTTTATCTCCGGCACAGGCGTAGGCGTGGGAACAGGCTCTTCCCCGCCGCCCGCCCCATTCCCGTCTTTCGGCACCTGCTGCAGGTCTTTCACTATAACACTGTCAAGGTATGGCGTGGCTGTCGGCGCAGGACGAAAACGGCTGCTGAATAATGCGGCTCCCGCGGGGATTATAATTGCCTCATGGTTTGTGTCAACCCCCGCTTCATAATTACTCCACCCTCCCGCCGGTGTCCGTGCGGCTTTAAACGCCGGATCAGAATCAAGGCTGTCATTTGTTAAACTTAACGCGTCAACGGCAAGTTGAAATTTTCCTTTTTCGCCTTCCCTTATTTCAATGACACCAAACCACTTATTATAAATAGTCCCGTTATCAACACGCAAAGGATTGCCCCATCCATTATAAATGCCTGTGTTGGCGTTGCCATTGAAAAACAGATTGTTAATTCTCCCTTCTTCAAGCGCGCTTATTCTATGCCTATTAGCGACAGGGGCTTCACCTTTAGGATAAAAATAGGCTTCCAAATTATACCAATGCGCCTGCGTTGTGTTTGCAGCCATTGCCTTGCTGAACTCCAAAACAATATAGTTGTTGCCGGGTTCAAGCGTATCCTGCTTCGTTATATGCAATTGCCGTTCGTTTCCTGTACCCAGCCACTCAGCCTCGTATTTAATAATATGATTTGGAACGCCCTCTTCGATATTCGGCTTATAAATAGTAACCTTTTTAATGTAAGGAGGGGAAAACCTGCGGGGTTCATACTGTGTTCCTCCGTCACACCTGTAGATTCTCTCGTCTGCCCTTCGTTCATATACGCTTTCATCAACTTTTGTTCTATACCTTAATGCTCCCCCGGCATCCCTAAATCGTATCCCCGCTTCTATTACCGAAACCCTATTGTTGTTCGGCGTTCCCACAGCTAACGCAACGTGACGTCTCCATTCCGATTCGCCTAGTTCATTTATTACTTCCTCATTCTTGATTAAGATATCGCCAGGCTTAATTGCATCCCAGTCTATCGAGTCCGTAAAATTGTATTGCTGATTAATAAAGTGTACCACCCCAGGATGCCACATCGTATAGTCTTCCGGATTCCGTAAAATAGGCAGCCCCACTACGCTCGCCACAAACCCCGAACAGTCAATCCCGGCACGCATTGCATTGTATTCGGATATTTCACCGGCCAAAAAAACAGGATTTTGCAACGCAATCTTCTCCCGAAACGTTCCCGGATTTCCCTGAGTCCCCACCGTATCCCGCAACCCCCATGCATACGGCATACCTGTGTGCTGGCCGGTGGCGGGAACAGTATTGCCGCTACTATCATATACAGTAGCACCCACACCATAAAATGGATATCTCAAGTCGTTTGTTTCAGGATCTGCGTCTCTATTTTCCGGACGAGCGTTCCACGGATTGCAGGTCCACACATGATTTCTATAAGAATCCGCGTTATTTACTATCTCTGTTCCGGATAATGCAAATATATTTGGCGAGAACAATAAAAGAAACGCAATTAAATAAGTTTTTCTCACAGCCTCATCCTTATCTTTTTTTAAATGCTATAATTCTGATTTTCGAGACACAATTCGCTTCCGAACTACAGCAAAGACGTTGTGTCAAATATACTGTTCCGTTTTTGGATAACAAAACATTTGCTGCAATCCCCCCACTTAAAAAAGGCAATATTTGTTCACAACCATCTTTCCACTTCTCGTCCCACCAAAAAGGCGTATCCCTAATAAATACTTTTACTTGCCCGGCATCTGAATATTTTAGAACACCACGTTCTTCTTTCTTTCCCGCAGATACTCTAAAATACTTGTTTCCGCTATTATCGTTGCCCATTTCAGTGATTCGCAGCACAGATGACTCCAACCTTAATGTGTCTTGATTAAGTTTTATTACATTGTTTAACACCTGCGCATATGCCATTTGGTTTTTCTCTTCTCTCCTTTCCCTGTTTTCCCCTCTCGCCGCAGACTCCTTCCTTACCCATTTTCCTTTCTCAAATCTCGATTTTCTGCCGTCACTCCCCACCCCCACCCCTTCCTCATCCGCCCACATACGCATCTCCCTTGTCCTCTTTCCCTCTATCTCCTCGGGTATGTCTATTGTCTCCAGCACCTTGCCTGCCTCATCTATCGCTTCTATGCGGTTTTTTACTGTGTCACGCAGGTATATCCTGTTTCCTCCTGTTTTAATCTCCGTTTTATGGCTCTTTACTCTTCCATCTTCATTCTGAGAATATACATTTTCAACAGGTATTATTCCCGTCATTTTTCCCTGATTGTTGTATACGGTTACACTTGCATTACAGGAATCTAATATATAAATATTGCCTTTTCCGTCAATAGAAACATCCTGATAGCAAAGCCTGCCTTCTTCTCCCGCTTGAAATGTTCCCGCAGGGGTTCGCCTTGTTTTAGAATCCGCTTGCGAAGACTCCAATATCGGCGCCTCCAATATCACCTCTGCTACATACTTTTCAGGCAAAGAATCCTCATCTATTTCCGACAGGTTTATGGTCACTACCTTTGTCCCATCCTCCATATATTCCGTCACAACCCCCGGCGCCTGCTGTTCCCTCTTTACGACCTTTCCCTCTGAGACGGGCGCGAGGCCCGTCTCTACGGGTTCTTTCGCTTCCTCCTTCACCGCGTCTGCGCGGGCAGCCTGCTTCCCGCCCTGGCCGAATAATACGGCAGAAAAAATAAACAATACAATAACCGCAATTACCGTTTTTTTCATGTCATTCTCCTTTTCATTAAATACCTATCGTTTAGTACCGGCACAACGCCTCAGCACTTTAACAACAAACGCCGAACGCATCCGCTCCGGCACAGGAATCTTTACTCATAACTTATTTCATCAATATATACAACCCCGCTCCAATCATTGGGCGCAGTACGGCCGACAACTATTGTGACCCTGTCAACCTCATTTACGCCTATTCCTGCCGGCGCCCACTGCATCAAATTCCAGCCCTCGGTATCTAAGTCGATTGCACCGCCAAAAGTATATCCGCCCGCAAGCGAATGTATCTGTATATGCGCGTAATAACTCGGACTCAATACCGCAAGGCTTGACGGAACATATATATATGCCTTTATTGTCTTTCCGTCCAGGTTTATCGTCGGTGAATAATCCCTGCTCATATATCCCAAATTCATCGGCGAATAAAAATTGCAATTTGCCTGCGCGGATCCCGTCGTTCCAAGCGCCGAATATTCGGGGTCTGTATTATGCGCCACGCTCG
>DSBP01000303.1 GCA_011049465.1 bacterium
GAGTGAATACTTCAGCATAAAGTATTCGTATGAGCCGTGGATGGCGGATATGATTATGAAGGAATACGGCGGGGACGCGGAAAGAATCCTCGCCGCGGGAAATCAAAAGCCCCCTGTGTTTTTAAAGGTTAATGACATTAAGGCCGGGGACACGGACATCATTAAACTGCTCAAAAAGCAGGGGGTTGAGGCTGAGGCTGTCAAGCCGGTAAAAGGGTGCCTGTTTGTAAAAAGAGGGGACGCGGTAAGGACTGACGCGCACGAGCAGGGCATGTTTTATGTTCAGGACCTGTCGTCCCAGATTTTATGCGGTTTTATCTCGCCTTCTTCAAAAGACGCTGTCATTGACGTGGCAAGTGCGCCCGGCGGAAAAGCCGCGAATTTCGCCATAGCCATGAAAAACAGGGGCCAGATAATAGCCGTAGAGCCGGAAAAGCCCAGGATACTTCTTATGGAGCAGAATTTTGTGAGGCTTGGCATAACCAATGTCCGGATACTCGGGCTTGACGCCACGGTTGACATCCCGGAATTTCACGGCAAGGGGGAAAAGGTGCTGGTTGACGCGCCCTGCTCAGCTCTCGGAGTCATAAGGAGGCACCCCGAGAAAAAGTGGTGCATAAAAGAAGAGGAGCTTAAGGAATTCCCAAAACTGCAGCTGGCGATTCTTAATACCGTCAAAAACTGGGTAAAAAAAGGGGGAGCGCTGTACTATTCCACCTGTACGATTAATCCCGGGGAAAACCGGGCAGTTATTGAGAAGTTTCTGGAAAAAAACAGGGAATTTAGAGCGGTTGACATATGCGGCAAGGCGGTTAAGTTTAAGGAATACAAGAAGGGAAAGTATTTCCTCTCCCTGCCGGGAAACAAGGATAACATGGACGGTTTTTTCATGGCAAAGATGGTGAGGGGGAGAACGTAGAGACGGCCCTTGCTTGCCGGCCGAAATTACGATGAAGGCCGGTGGCCGTCTGTTAGTTCCATGTTCAAGAAAGGACAAAAATACCCCGCGCCTTGGCGCGGGGACTTTTATTGGTTTTTACGTTTTTTTTTTATGCTCTTGTATTCAGGTTGTGCCGGGTCTTTGTAGGGGCAATTCACGAATTGCCCGTATTTAGCGGGTGATTCATGAATCACCTCAACATTTAAAAACCAATCGAAAACGCTGTTTTGGACAGGATGGGCATAATAAATATAATACATTTTGCTTGACAAAACCATATATTGTATGATATATATATCATTAGGTGATATAAAATGAATAAAAAACACAGCAAAACTTTAGGCCCGAAAGAGTCTCAATTAATTACAGCGCTTTATGACGCCAATAAACAGGTATTTAAACTGAAAGACGTTAAAGATATAATGCGGGTAAATGAATCCGCGGCGGCTAATCTGGCAAGCAGATTGAACGCGAAAGGCATAATAACGCGCATAAAGCAGGGGCTATACAGCATAGTCCCTTTTGAAATGGGGAAAGAAACAACTTATATTCCCGATGCGTACATAACGGCAAGGGAGATGATGAATAACAAGGATTACTACATTTCATTTGCTTCCGCCCTGCAGTTGCATGACATGACCACCCAGCCGCAATTGACGAATTATGTGGCTGTCCGGGAACAAAAACCGCCGGTTAAGGCGTCGGGATATGATTATAGGTTTGTAAAACTGAATAAAAAAAGTTTTTTTGGGATTGAGGAATTCTGGATAAACAAGACAGAAAAAATCAACATAAGCAACCCGGAAAAGACAATAATAGACTGCCTGAACCATCCGGAGTATTGCGGGGGAATAAGTGAAGCCGCAAAAGCCATCATCATTAAAAAGAGCTCATTGAGTATTGATAAACTCACGAATTGCGCGTCAAGGCTGAATAAGGGAAGCGTGTGCGGCAGGCTCGGATACCTGCTTGAGCTGTATGAACTGGCTGACGAAAAGAGCCTGGAGCTATTGCGGGAACGGACAGGGAAAGCATACGTGTTGCTTGATCCGATAATGCCCGGGAACGGAAAGTACCTGAACAGGTGGCGGCTTCAACTGAACGTGGATAACGAAGAGCTGCGCGGCATCGGGAGGGCTTAAGTGATACCGCAGAAAAACCTGTTAATGCTCGCGAACAGGCTTTTAAGGGAGGGCGGAGGAAAAAGGATTCAAGAGCAGGTTCTTGAACGGGATTATTGCATATCGTGGATTCTGGCGGGCCTTGATAAGGCGGACATAAAAGATAAGATTGTTTTTAAAGGCGGAACAGCGCTCAAAAAATGTTATTTTATTGATTACAGATTTTCGGAAGACCTTGATTTTACCCTGAATGCGGAAATCGGCCCGGAGGATATTATAGCGGGGTTAAACCCGGTGTTTGATTTTGTGAAAAAATCGGCCAATATAACCATGGGGATTTCCGGAAAAGGCGTGGATACGCATATAAACAGCCATACATTTTACCTGTCTTATGCCGGGCCGCTGCCCGCGAGCAGTACAAGGGAGCTGAAGGTTGACATTACCATAGAGGAAAAACTGGTTGAGGCGCCTGTTGTCAAACCGCTGCTGTCATATCGTGAGTACAGCGATGTTCCCGAAGGCGCCGGGGTAAGGGTTTACAGCCTGAATGAAATAGCCGTTGAAAAAATAGCCGCGCTTTCTGATAAGGCGAGAAACGAAGCCCGTGATTTGTATGATTTGTGGTATTTGCTGGAAAATGGTTTGGTGAAAATTACCGGGCTTACCGGCGCTCTTGCGGAGAAACTGGAGTTCAGGGGAAGGAAACCCGGGGACATAAACAGGGAGTTTGTAAATAAAGAGGCACGGCTGGAGAAATTGTGGAGCGGGCGGCTCAGCCATCAGATGGAAAAACTTCCCGGGTTTGATTCGGTTTACAGGCTGGTAAAAAAAGAATTCAGAAAAGCCGGGTTGTAGAGCGGAAGGCAAAGTTCAAGGTTCAATGCTCAAAGCTCAAAGTTCAAAGTTAAAGGCGGGAGGAGCGAAGATACGTGAGTGCCGGAACTGACGTCAAAGAATACCGGAGCGGGGTTTGTTTTACATTGAACATTGAGCATTTGACCGTTGAGCATTATTCGGCCATTAGCTGGGGTTTGAGCCGGAAGCGCGCACGGTCATTCAGCATATGAAAGACGATGTGTTTAAAACGACATGGAAGTCCGGGCTTGAAGCGCAGGTGCCGGGCCTGCCTGAGTATGAAAAGGTTATTGCCGAACCGGAACCACTGATAATGTCCGGGCTGGCGTAATACGTATACAGCCTTAAAAGCGCAGGGCTGCAGCAGAGACGGGTTTCAAAAACGCTTTAATTCCTTCAGTATTGTGATATAATTAATATTAAGATTAATAACTGTTGAAGGAAGGTGATGTATTATGTCAGCATACAGGATTTCAGTGGTGGTGGAAAAAGACAAGGACGGATACTATGCTTATTGTCCGGATTTCCGGGGATGCTACACGCAGGGAGAAACCTACGAAGATGTTATCGCGAATATCCGGGACGCGTTGAAACTTCACATAGAGGACAGGCTTGAAAGCGGGGAAAAGGTGCCGGATATGGAGCTGATTAACGTAACCTCATTAGAAGTTACAGTATGAGCGGAAGGCTTGCGAGAGTTACGGCGGATCAGATAATAAAGATACTTGAGAAAAAAGGTTTTTTTCTTGCCCGGCAGAGCGGCAGCCACAAAATATACAAGAATCAAGAAGGCGAGAGGGCAACAGTGCCGTATCATAAAGGTAAAATTCTGCATCTGAAGGTTTTGAAAAGTATATTAAATGACGCCAATATTGATGAAGAGGAAATTGGCTGAAGCAAGTTCTATGAACATCGCGGATCAAAGGGAGAGGCTGATGAAACACGTCTTCGCGGGTGTGTGTTTGGATTCGATGAATTTGGTAAAGGAGGGAAAATGAAGGGAAGAACGGCAAGGATGTTGATGGCAGCGGGCTTGAGGGGCTCATAACAGAAGCCGGTTATATATAACATATAATTTGTTCGAGTTTCAGCGTTTCGTGTTTCAGGAAAGAACGGGAAAATAGTTTCAAGTTCCAGGTTTCATGTTTCATGAAAGAGCGGGAAAGCAGTTTCAAGTTCCATGTTTCATGTTTCAAGAAAGAGCAAAAAAACAGTTATCTTTCAGTTTTCAGCCTGTCCCTAATCCGTCACTTGCAAATTGCAAATTCAAAATTTAAACTGTTCTTATTTCGCTCCCACCACAAATATCTTCCCTCTCTGCACCTGGTTTGAGGTCAGGTTTCTTATGGCAAAGTAGTAAAGGCCCGGAGAGACGACGTAGCCGTACCTGTTCCTTCCGTCCCACTGCGCGCGTATGAAATCAACACGGATTGACCTGACGTGCTCTCCTGATATTGTGTGTATTGATATGACCGAGTTGGGCACTATGTTGTCGAATTTCACAACCCCGTCGTTAATCGGAGAGAAGGGGTTTGGGTAAACAGCGGGCTTGCCTATGGGATAAAACGAGGCGTTTGACATAATGGGCGGGTGCCTCTCGCCGTGCGGGCTGCCCTGGAAGTAGTGCCCGTCAGTGTAGTCCACAAAAGCGTTGTTTATGATGGGAAGTTTGTCCGGGGTGGCGTCTGTTATCTCTACGGTAAATGAA
>DSBP01000304.1 GCA_011049465.1 bacterium
CAAATATCCGCTTTGCGGATGAAACGTATGGAATTGAAAACCCTATATAATAGAGCGTTAGCACAAATCACAAACCACAAACCACTTGTTCTTTTTTTTACTTCTTCACTTTGCTCAGGAAAAAGAAGCCGAGGGCGGTGAAAACAAAATTGGCTATCCAGGCTGATACAAAGGGGGTAAGGTATGCGGCTTTTCCGAGGGAAATGCCTATGGTTACAAAACCGAGGTAGAAAAAAGCGGTGAGAACGGTAAACAAGAATCCCAGAGCAGCGTTTATGAGGGATCTTTGAGATGTGAACATAAAAGGTATTGAAACCCCCAAAAGCGCAAGGATGAAAGCGGCAAAAGGGAAGGCTATTTTCAGGTGCAGATTTACGGCCTCTTCCCTGTAATTGAATCCGCTGTCTTTCAGTATGCGTATAAGCCGGGAAAGACGCATAATATTTACAGTTAAAGTATCATCCGCGGACTGCTTGCGGACAATAAAGTCAGACGGAGTGTCAGAGATTTCAAGGTCGTAGGAATCAAAGATATTGATGCCGGTTTCGGAACCTTCTTTGTCAAATGTCCTGTGCACGCCGTCTTTCAGCGTCCAATTTTCGTTTTCCCAGATTCCTTCGCGCGCGTCAAGCCGCTCCGTTATATTAAAATCCGCATCCAGCTGCAGAATGCACACGCCTTTCATCCGGCCCAGCAGTTCGTCAAAAAATTTTATGTAGAAAATTTTGCCGCCTTTTCCCAGCTTGGCGAGATCGTGGCTTATTGATATGGATGTTTTTGGTTTTTTTTCTATAAGTACATCTTTTATGTATTTGGAGCGTTCAAAACTGCTTGATACAAATGTTTCGTTAAGAGCAAAGTTCAGGACGCTGATTATGAGCGCGAGAATCAGAACAGGCGAAGCTATGCGGGTAAAGTTTATTCCTGTGGATTTCATCGCGGTAAGTTCATTATATTTGCTGAACTGGCTGAAGACGAATAGAATGGAAAAAAGCATCGCGAAAGGGACTCCGTAAGCCACGAAAAAAGGAATTCTGAAAAAATAGTAGGTAAAAATCAGAAATGCGCCGGGTTTATGGCGCAGCAGCAGCCCGATTTCATCAATCATTGTGGAAACGAGAATAAGCACTATTATTCCGGAGAGTATGATCAGGAAATACTTGATAATCTCTGAAATTATATAGCGGTGAAGTATCTTCATTTTATTCTCCGGTTTTTGTACAGTCTGCGTTTTAAAAATGGGAAAAACAGGGCCGCAAAAAGAACTGCGGCAATGGCGCAGGTTACTATGTTCGGCAGCCAGGCTGCCGCAAAATGGTTCATCTCTCCCCGGTATCCCATATTTTGTCCTATTGAAATCAGGAAATAGTAAAGAACTATAAGAACGAGCGAATATGCCATCCCGATCACGCGCCCCCCTTTTTTTGTCATAAGCCCCAGAGGTATTCCTATAAGGGCAAAGGCTACAACAGCAAAGGGAAGGGAAAACTTTTTGTAGAATTCAATGTATATCCAGTTTTTATCGTGCGTGCTTTCGGTTCCTTTTCTTATTTCGTTAAGGAGTTCGCCTATGGTCATTTCTCTCGTACCCTTGAGTTCGGATTCGTTTTGATGGCGCCGGAATACGCCTCTTACATCAAGGTCAATGAAATTCGTGTCAAAAGATATGAGGTTCATTTTCAGGGGATTAACATAGGATGCGGCCTGCATTATGCCGCTGTCAAGCTTCAGGGCGATGCGCAGGGTTTCTTCGTCTGATATCAGGCGTCCTTTACGGGACAGTATTACTTTGATAGGCTCTGTTTCCCGTTCTTTTCCTTTGTCTTTTACAAAGATGATGATGTTTTTCAGCAGGTTTTCCCGGCTGTCTTTTTCGCTTATGTAAAAGACGTAGTTGTCAAAGCTTCTTATAAATTCGTGTTCTTGTATAAGGATGTTTGAGCGGGTTTTTACTATCTCGTAGTAGAGTTTTTTGTATTCCAGATTTGCTTTGGGCAGTATCTGGTTGTTGAAAAATATAAGCCCCGCCATTAAAGCCAGAGAAAGAATTACGCCGGGTATTGCTATGCTGCGCACAGAAATTCCGCTTGCCTGCATCCCGCTGTATTCATTATCCTGTACGAGGCGCGAATAAGTCAGGAGTATGCCCACGAGGAAAGCCATCGGAACGGTAACGGCTACCTGCGAGGGAAGGATGAGAATAAGAAGTTTTGCGACTCTGAAAAAATCTACATTGTATTTTACAACCAGATCGCTCATAACAAAAAGTGAATTCATAATAAGCAGAAAGGTGAATACAAAAAAACCTATAAGTGTTATGAATGCAGCTTCTTTTATTATGTAGCGGTCAATAATCTTCATCAGAAACTTCCTTTTTCGGGCATAAAGTTTTCAAGAAATCCGGCGTAAAAAGTTCTTGCTGTTTTGCCGTCTTTGTATATTTCGATTTTATCAACGATGCTGCTTTTTTCAAAGAAAACCGAGGCATCCGCAAATTCCCAGTATTTTTCATATATAAATACTGAGTTCCTGCCTTTCATTTTATCAAAATTATTCCAAAAGCGGTAGTTTTTGGATGATTCGTGTGGTATGAAAATATGGATTTTGTGTTTGGGAAGAGAGTAGAATGCTATGCCGCTTGCGGTTTGATAATGGCGGGATGAAGCAAAGAGGGGGCCTTTAGAAGCGTATTTCTTCATATTTTTGTCAAGCAGCAGAGCTGCTTCTTTATACCCGGCGGATTTTCTGAGCGGATTCATCTTTTCGGGCAGGGGGAATACGGGGTATACCGCCTGGATATGTATGAAGACTGCCGGAAAAAGCCCGAGAATCAGGGCCGATGACAAGACAAGTTTCCGGAATCCCGGCTTCATTTTCGGAATGCCGGATGCGGCCAGGTAAAAAAGGGGAAGAAAGGCGAAAGCGGGCCAGTTTGCCTCTATCCTGCTTTTGAAACTGAGAAGGAGAAAGGGAAGAAAGGCAGCCGCAAAAAAGAGCGAGAGCATAAAAAAGGGCGATGAAAAGTCTTTTTTTATATGGCGCATAAACACAGGCGCGGAAGCAAAAAGTACGGCAGGGCCTATGAGAAAAATCTGGGAGCCTAAAAGTTCTACCGCATACTTGAGCGTAAAACCTCCGGAGCCGCTTCTTACAAGAAGATATTTCAGAGTCGCAAAGTCATTAATGATGTTCCAGTAGATTACGGGAGACAAGGACAGTGTGAATACAGCTGTAAAAACCGCAAAACCCGCAAGATTTTCCCGGAAACGGCGCGACAGTATAAAGTAAAGGGCTGCCGCGGGGTAGAGGAGAAGCAGAGTGTATTTACTCATCACGCCAAGCGCGAGCGCCGCGCCTGCGGCTGCCCAGGAAGCCGGAGATGCGGGAGTCTCTTTTTTTTCAGTTATGCGCAGCATAAGGAAAATAAAGAGGGAATAAAAGAATACCATAACAGTATCGTGCATCATCATTACGGAGCCGATTGAGTAAATTAAGCTTGTGTTTATAAGAAGCAGGAACCATAATGCCGGAGTTTGGCGGTTTTCAGGGGAAAGTTTTTTTATTATGAGAATGGAAACAATCATTGTTGCCGCTGAAAGAATGACAGCTCCAAGCCTGAGCGTGAAAAGGTTTGAAATCTGGGTGAATAAAGTGAATATCCATATAACAACAGCAAGAACAGGCCCCTGTTCATAATAGCCGGGAGCCGGATTTCTTGCCCACTGCCAGTAATAAGCCTCATCCCCGAAAAGGGGAAGAAAGTTTATATAAATCAGTCTAAATGCGGTAAGCCCGGCGATTATTAAAAAAATTCTGTTTTTCATAAAACTCCTTGAACATAGTGTGAATTTATATATATGATAATAAAATAATAAAGAAAATATAACAAGGAGTTTTTGAGGGAATAGGAGGTCTTTTGAATGCGTAATGCAGAGTGCGGAATGCGGAATGGAGAGCGGAGGGTTGGAAGGTTGGCAAAACCTCAAACCTTAAAACGATGTTTTAAATTTGGAACTTGGAATTTGGAACTATGTTTTGCTCTTCCCAAAACTCAAAACTCAAAGCTCAATGTCCTCCGGTTTTCACAAACCACAAACCACAAACCACTATTCGTCGTCCTTCGTTCTTCGTCCTTCCCAAAACTCAAGGTGTATCGTCTTTTGTATTCCACTATTCCCCAATCCCAATTCCCTTATCCCTGTTTTCTGTTTTAGGTTTTCACCATTCCCCAACCCCCATTACCTTATCCCTGTATTTTCCGTTTTACTGAAACCTTTTCCGCAGGAAGCTGTCTAATAAACATCGGGTCCCGGTGCAGAGCGGCGGACAAACCCAGGGGATCTTTTAACGTAATGTTATATATTTCCCTAAAAAGCCCTCCTTATTCAGGAGGGCTTTTTTAATAATAAAAGGGGTCTGAAAATAAAAAGTTTTGCTATGCGGAAAAGGGTGCCAAGGAGCGAACAAAAAACTTGAAAAATATCAGAAAAAATGTAAAATATACCGAAACAAAATTAAATCAGAATTGTCTTATATTATGAGAAAAAAAAGAGAAACAATAAAACAATTATGAGGCTGTTGTTTATTGTTAAACAGGAGGATTTCTGTGTTAAGGCATCTATTC
>DSBP01000356.1 GCA_011049465.1 bacterium
GTGTCTATGGCGCCTCCCGCAGCATACTCATTAATGTTTATCATTTTTCCCGCGTCCCACGACGGATAGTCCGGCACAAACCTGAAATTGGGCGCGTAGCCCGCGGCTGTCCTGAATGTGAATTCTATGTGGTTAAACTCGCCCACTGTCACTGCCGGAAATGACCAGGTGTGCCCCATCCACCAGTTGGGGCTGTAATAATAAAGCTCCATGGCATTGCCCGGCGCGCCTGTCGGGCCTTCTGTTATTGTTCCTACAGGCACCGGATTTCCGCCCAGCGACTCGTTTGACGTCGCGATTCCGTCTGAAAGCGTGAAGCCCGCTGTGTCGCCGTCGTAAATCAGGGTATAAGGCAGAAGCGTGGGCGTCTGCGTAATTGTGTGCGTCTGCGTTATTGTGGGTGTAATGGTCGATGTAGGCGGCGTGCCTGTTATTGTCGGAGTGGCTGTAGGCGTAGCCGTAGGATTGCACGGTATGAATGTCTTTCCCGGTGTCAGCATATTGTTTTTTACGAACTGCCCGGCAGTTGTCAGCCTGGAGTCATTATACGTGCCGCCGCAGGTGGATGTAAGAAAATGGGACGAGCTCCTGAAATCATCCGAATACGACCACGATGCCCAGCTTATTTTTACGCCTGCCGTATTCGCGCCTCCCATTATGTTTATAAAGTCCTGAGCGCGCGGATAATTTTCGTTTGCATCGCCCGAAGAATCAGTGGGGCCCCATTCAGTACAAAAAATAGGAAGGTCATTGACATAGTTTGTCAGCATATTCGTGCCGTGCGTGCCCGCGTAAAAATGAAATACATACATTATATTGGGATAGGAGAGCTGGTTATTTACGACAGCAGTCCCGAGCTGCGACCAGTTTGGGGTTCCTACAAGTATCACCGTATCCGGGTCAATTGCCCTTATTCTCGGTATAATGTCATCGGCATATGTTTTAACCTGTGTCCAGGTGACGCCGTTCGGCTCATTGCATATCTCATAGAGCACATGTTTTTTGCCCTTATGTTCTTCTGCCATTGCCTCCCAGAAAACCCTTGCCGCTTCTATATGAGTGTTGGGATTTCCGTCGCTTAAGTTGTGCCAGTCAATTATCGCGTACATCCCCCTCGCGCCTATCTTATCAACCTTTTCATTTATAAATGTTCTCCAGTAAGCCGGATTGCTTAAGTAACCGCCCGCCTCAGTGTACATGGCTATCCTGAATACGTCCGCGCGCATTGTGTATGCCGCGTAATCAAGCGCAGCGTCATTGTAGCAGTTCGGAAACCACTGCGGCCCGTGCCCGCTCACTCCCCTCAACTGCACGGGATGGCCGCACTCATTCACAAGCTGCAGCCCGTCAACCTTGAGCTGTCCGTTCAGTTGAACAGGCGTGGCTGCCTGCGCTGCCGTAAAAAACAGCAGTGTAAATAAAAGGCCCAACAGATTCAATTTTTTCATCTTCATCACCTCACGCGCTCTCTCTTATTATTAATTCGGGCTGAAATATCACAACCTCGCCCGGCCCCCTGCCGCCGTGTTCAAGGCTGTCCGTTACCATTCTTACCGCGGCCTGCCCCATCTCAAATATGGGCTGCTTAACAGTGGTCAGCGCGGGGCTGACCATCTCAGACATCACAATATCGTCATATCCGACAACTGATATATCCCCGGGTATTTTCAACCCGCGGCTCTTCGCCTCTTTTATCATTCCCATTGACACAATATCGCCCGCAGCGCAAAAAACCGCGTCAATCTCCTTTTTTCCCTCAAGAAACCTGGACATTGCCGCGCGGCCGTCGTCAAAGGTGTAGCGGTTTATCTCCTGTATTGAACGCTTCCTGATATCCATCTTATTGTCCGCAAGCGCCTTTTTATACCCCTCAAACCTCTCGATCACATTATAACCTCCCCTGTCCTCGGCGTAGGGCATGGATACAAACCCTATGTTCTTTTTCCCTTTTTTCGCCAGATAATCAGTCGCCATATAAGCGCCCTTGAAATTGTCAACCTTAACCCCGGCATATCCCTCGGCAGTATCCTCTATTAAAACCAACGGCACGCCCTTTTCCTTAAACTCCGCCAATACCTCGTCCCCGGGCTTAAAAGAGATTGCTATAACCGCGTCAGCGCGTTTTCCATGAAGTATCCCCCTCAACTCCTCATCCCTGGTTTCAAGCCTTATGGCGTAATGGTTCATCCTGTATTTTGTCTCGAGAATCTTCCTTCCTATTCCGTTTAAGACATCCATCTTGAACCAGGCAAAAAAGATGCTGGAGACAACGGCTATGGTATCTGTCTTTCCCTTTACCAGCGCCTGCCCTATATAATTCGGGTAATAGTTAAGCTCATTTACGGCGTCAAGCACCTTTGTCTTTGTCGGCCCGCTTATCCTCGGGTCATTTTTCAGCGCCATGGAGACGGTTGTCGGCGTAACCCCGACTCTTTTTGCCACGTCCTTAATCGTAACGCTCATTTCACACCTCCGCGTTCTTTTTTTCTGTTACCGCATAAACGCCGCAAGCACATATACAAGCGGCGCGTTCCAGTTTATCGCGATCTCGTTTGAAGCGTATGAATCCACATGGTCAACAAAACATTTCGCAGGCGGCGTATCAAACGCAAGTTCCTGAAGCGCCTTGTCCTGCTTTCTTTTATTGGGGCCGCCCGCGAGAAGCCCGGGCCACGGCTCTTCAATATTATCAACTGCCGAGGGCCTGTGGTGTATATTCATAACCCTGCGCTCCCCGATACCCGTAACATAACTCATGCCGAATGGGTTGATTCCGAAGACGTAATACAAAGCGCCCGCAGCCGCCTTTTTATACTTATCATCGCCCGTCAGTTCGGACGCGGCTATAAGGTTTATCGCGTAATTGAGCGCTATTGAATTTGAGCCCCACAAATAATCCTCTTCTGTCATCATGTGGCGGTAGCCGTTTTTTTCTGTCCTGTCAATAAGGACATCCCCGTGGTTTATAAGCGCGGCCTTGATACGCTCAACCGCCGCAGTGTCCCTGTCCATCCTGCCCGAATAGGCATAAGAGAGCATACCGAGAGTGTTTACATCCCACCAGTAACCCGGCTTTTCCACGGCATAGCCGTATTCAGCCGCCTGCTTCAGGAAATAATCGTGGTAAACTTTTTTTCCCGTTGCCGCATAAAGCTCTGCGGCAGCCCAAAACCGCTCATCCTTGTCATCGCCGTCTCCGTACTGGCCCGTCTTTACGTCAGGCGGATTTTTAAAACCGCCCTCAGGCACTATATCCGGGTTTCGCTCAAGATATTTCCATGCGCGCTCAGCAGCCGCAAGGCACCGGTTCGCGTAGCTGCGGTCAAATTTCGAGTAAACCCTGGCAGCTATCGCGGCCACAGCCGCGAGATTCGCCGTTCCTGTTGATGTTACCTCGCATATATACTGCGCGTCTTTATCATCCTCAGCAGCGCGTTTCATGGGCGGAAAATTCAGCGTTGTAACCTTGTGATAAACGCCTCCGTCTTTGCGCTGCATCTTCATCATCCAGTCAAGGTTCCACTTCGCCTCCGCGAGCACATCAGGCAGTTTTTTGCCGCTCTCGGGTATTGAAAGGTTGAAACCGCGAAGTTTGCCCTCATATCTTTCATACATAAGAATCATTGTCCCTGTTGATATTCCCGAATTAACCGTATATTTTCCGTAATCCCCCGCGTCGTGCCAGCCGCCCGTGACGTCAAGCTCCCCCTCTTCTCCGGTTGACTCATGCAGTTCGGCTTTTTTAAGATGGCACGCGCCGTGGCTCCACCCTCCGGGGTCAGATACCGCGATTCCGCAGCGCTGGTGGTAATAACTCCTCATGGCCATTGTGAAAGGCCTGCTGTAAACATCCCCGGATATATTAAAATTAAGAGACCGCCCCTTTCCGTGCGCTTCTATATAATACTCTCCCTCTTCTTTATAATCAGAGAAATCCGCAATATAACATGTGTCGCCGGAATCAGCGTCCTTGATTGGCCCTGCAAGAGCGCCGCTAAAGACCTGCTTGTTGTCAGAGGCGCGCATCAGCCCGAATGTATCCGCCTTTACAGTCACCACAGCGTACTTGATATCCGAGCTGCCGTACCCCGCAAGGCTGATTTTGATCTCCGGCACAGGAGAACCAAGAGCCATACCGGCGAAAACACACGCAAAAAGCAGGGACAAAAACATTGTATTCATAAAACACCGCCTTTTCATTTCAACGTAAAAGCAGGAAACCCAAAAAAAACAAGGCACAAAACGCCTCAACGTTGAAACAGTATATACTAAAAAACAAGGGTTTTCAAGCCCTTTCATATATAATGCATTGTTCCCGAAAAGGTTGCATTGAAACGCAGCAAAAAAAGCAATTTACAATTTTGAATTTGCAATTTGCAAGTTAATACCAAACCCAAAACCTCACAAAAACAGCGTATCACATTATTTATCCTCGTTTTTTACCGGTTGCTAAACAACCATCGCCCCAACACGCACTGACGCAGGACGGGGCTGGCAGTGGGTAAACACTATTCATTATTCCCATTCATATTCTTATTAAAACCTCAACGCATGACGTAACTTAACTTTTCGGTTTATTCTATCCTTCACTATACAATATAAAATATCAAA
>DSBP01000150.1 GCA_011049465.1 bacterium
CCGATAAATCCTCCACTGTTCTTCAGCGCTGAACCTTCTCCTGCCTGTCTTCTTAACATTTTCTTCCATTTTCTTGCCTCCTTTGGTATCATTCTATCAGGAGGCTGGGTTATACACAACTCCCATACGTTCTTTACTGTCCATATCGAAAATTTTCCGGGCAGGCTCATAACCCCGAGTGAAATCGAAGGGCTCAGGACAGGTGAATCACCCATTAAATACGGGCAATTCGTGAATTGCCCCTACAAGAACCGGACACAACCTGAATACGAAGACCTGAATTCAAGAGCGTAAAAGTAAAACGCAAAACCCAATAAAACAGCTGTTTCGGGGTTGGAAGAAGCTTGTTTTGGACAGCAATGATCCAATATCAAATATAAAATTATTTTCGTCCCCTTGCCATATAAACTCCTCAACCGAATTCTTACCGCCGCAGGAGTAAACCCGTTGGATTAGTTTGGCAGTGATATAATCATAGCCGCGGATTCACCCTATGTCAAGTTTTCCATTAAAAAAAACGCAGTTTGGTTTTGCCATGCAAAACGGCGAAATACGCAAACTACCGCTGTTCCCCCCCTTAATAATAACACGAAATTTTGACTTCAAATGCCACACCCCGCCTAAAACACAGTTCAAAATTCAAGGCCATAAGTTTGAACAAGTTTCAGGTTGCAAGTTTCATGTTTTAAACCAAAACCGTGTCTAAAACCAACCGGCAGTTAAAGGCAGTACTTTGTAATTTGTGGTTTGTAGTTGGAAAAACAACCTGAAACTTGAAACCTGAAACCTTCAACATGAAACATGAAACTGAAATATCAAATATAAACTGCTTTAGTTCTTGTTAAAACTCCGCGCTCACTCCTGCGGTTACTGTCCTTCCGGGCATCGGGTATCCCTTTACCACCTCATACTCCCTGTTATCCAGTATGTTCTCCGCCTTTACAAACAGGCCGATGTTTTTATTGAGCTTCTGGTTGAATACCGCGCCGAGCAGCCAGTAGGGCTCAAGCTCCCTTCCCTTGTAATCATGCCTTATGTGAGCGTAATCCGCTGTCGCGGTGAGAGTGATGTCATGCGGCAGTTTCATTTCCGCCGCTGCCTTAAGCACATTGTTATCCGCGCCCCTGCCAAAGACAAACAGCTCCCCGCCGTCAGCATAGACGTCATCAATAACCTGGAGGCTGTATCCTGCCGAGAGCTTCAGGTAGCTGAAGAGCGCGTAATCCGCGCCCGCCTCAAGCCCCATAACCTTTGCCCTGTCAATGTTTTCAGGCTTTGTGGTTGTGGTAATCCCGTCCACAGTATCGCGCCAGCTAATCATGCCTGTAATGTCCCTGTAAAAGAAGGCAAGCGACTGGGAGAGTTTTCCCTGTTTTTTCGCGGCTGACAGCTCAAAAGAGAGCGACTCTTCGGGCTTCAAATCCGGGTTGCCCCTTATTATCGCGCACACTGTATTGCCTGTTAAGAAATCCTCATAAACATAAACCTCTTCGGGCCAGTAAAGATCCCCGAAAGAGGGCGCTCCAAAGGCCTTTTCAAAAGAGCCCCTCACCTCAAGCCCGTCAGCAAACCTGAACCTGACCCCGATATTCTCGCTGTCCATTACCCCGTAAGCCGAATTAATATCAACCCTGGTCCCCCCGCTTACAACAAGCGAGCCTCCGAGCATCTTTACAGAGGCATTCAAAAGCGCGGCGTGGTTTACAAGCTCCCGCTCCCCTATATCCCCGCTCTCAATTGTTTTAATATTCGCCTCGTATCCCGCGATGGACGAGAAGAAATCCCCCTCTCCGTAAACCGCGTTGATTCCGCCCTGATACTCCTTCTTGATATGGCGCGATTCAACCGGGTACCACATGTCCGGGTTCTCAAAAACCAGGTCAGAGCCGCGCATAAAACCGTTTGCCTTGAGCGTAACATAATCCGTGTAAATAATCGACTCGAGCCCCGCTCCAAAAATCTCCTCATTCTGCCGGGCAAAAGGCGTCGGCCCGAATTCATTAAAGGCTATGCCCGCTTCCCTCTTCACGTAATTTCCCGAGAGCGTCGTGCTGTGAAGGTTGTTTCCAAAAGAGGCTTTTGCCTTTAACGCCCTTTTAAACGAATCCGAATTCTCGAAATACGCCGCGTTTCTCTCCTCGTAAAACGAGGCCGCGTAATCAACAGCGAACACGCGGTAGACAGAGGAGACGGAGTAATTGTAAGCACCCTCCGTGGAATAAGAACCCGACGCTCCTATGATTTTTTTGTCCTCACTGCCCGATATTATGTTGACAACGCCCGCGAGCGCGTTCGCGCCGTACACGGACGACATGCCGCCCTTTACAATCTCCACCCTGTTAATCAGGGACGTGTCAAGAAGCGACAAATCCGCCGTGCCTGTCAGGATGTCATTTACGGGTATTCCGTCAATCATGACGCGCGTGTATTTAGCGCCCGCGCCCCTTAACGACAGCGTGGCAAGGCTGTTGGCAGGGCCCGTCCTGTAAATATAGAGCCCGTCTATCGCGCCTATCACATCCGCCACAGAACTGCCCCCAGAACCTTTAATCTCTTTTTCGGTTATTACATCCACCTTCCTCGCCACAAGCGCCGCCTCCTCAGGTATGTTCCTGGCTGTCACGATAATATTGCCGAGGCTCGTGTCTGCCGCCTTTTGAGGCGCAGCCGCGGGCTGCTGAACAGGCTGCAGCGGCTGCGGGGATGAATCAGCCGGCCTGTCCCCGTATAACTGCCTCACTGTATTGTGGTCAGACGAAAAACCGAACAAAAACCCGGGAACTAAAACCATACACAAAACCCAAAAAAACTTTTTCATTCCAAAACCTCCGTTTGTTTTTGCCCCTGTTTAAGAGGGCCTGATAAATATATTCGGCCCGCCTGTCAACGGGTTTACGCCCACAACCGCGTTTTTAACGCCGTAAATCTCAGAGAGCGCTGCAGGCGTTATAATCTCTTTGGCGGGCCCGTCATAGGCAATCGCGCCGTTTTTCATGAACACGGCCCTGTCAATGTAACCGGCTGCCGTATTAATGTCATGGGTTATCATAATCACAATTTTGCCCTCCCTGCTAAGCGCGCAGGCTGTCTCCATAAGGGAGGCCTTGTGGCTTATGTCAAGGTATGTGGCGGGCTCGTCCATAAGGAGCACTTTTGCCTCCTGCGCGATGGCGCGCGCTATCATCACAATACGCTTTTCGCCTCCGCTTAAGCTTAAAAACTTTCTTCCCGCCTTCTCAAGCATGCCGAACCTGTCAAGCGCCGCTTTGACAGCGTCCACATCCCTCTTTTTCAGCATGCCCGCGCCGTTAATATATGGCCGCCTTCCCATGACCGCAATCTCAAATACCGAAAACTCAAATATGTGGTTCTCCTGCTGGGGTATGTACGAGACGAGCCGCGCGAAATCAGCCCTCGCGTAATCCTTTATTTCCTTATCCCCCGCTCTCGCGCTTCCCGAATACGCGCGGAATATGCCCGCCATCACCTTTAACAGCGTCGTCTTTCCCGCGCCATTGGCGCCCAGAAGCATCACTGATTCGCCTTCCCTGATTTCAAGCGATACATCATTAAGCCTGAACCCGCCGTTGGAATCGTATCCGAATGAAAGCCCGCTAAGCCGTATCATATGTCCTTTCTCCTCATGAGCATAATTATAAATACAGGCGCGCCTATTAACCCGGTTATTATTCCGACAGGCACCTCAACAGGGAGAAACATTGACCTTGCCAGCGTATCTGCTCCAATAAGGAATATGCCGCCGCCCAGAAACGACGCGGGCATAAGCAGCCTCATGTCCGCGCCGAATATAAACCTCATGATATGCGGTATGAGCAGCCCCACAAACCCGATAACCCCGCTTAAAGAGACTGCCAGGCCGGTCAGTATTCCCGCTGCCGCGAAGTAAAAGAGCTTTATGAACTCGGTATTAACACCCATTGTCCCGGCCTCTTCCTCGCCCGCTGACAGGATATTGAGGTCATTTGAGAAATACATGCACGCTCCAAAGACAGGAATGGTGACAATGACAGCCGCTGCTATGTGGGGCCACCCCGGTGACGACAGGTCGCCCATGAGCCAGAACATTATCTTTACAAGGTCCCTGTTAAAGACCGCGGCAGAGAGCATTATCAAACCCGAGAAAAAAGAGCCTGTCATCACGCCTGTCAGAAGAAGGCCGGTTGTGTTGAGCCTTCCGTATTTAAATGATATGCGGTAAACCAGAAAAATCGTCGCCATTGCCATGGCAGCCGCGAAAAGAGCCGGCTCGCCTATTCCGGCCATAATGGCGGCAGTGGCGCCAAGAGCGGCTCCTGATGATATTCCCGTTATAAAAGGGTCAACGAGCGGGTTTTTAAGCACTGCCTGGAGCATTGCGCCGCACAGGCCCAGCATTCCTCCGACCATGAACCCGAGCAGAATCCGCGGCAGCCTTATCTGCATTATTATGACAGACTCATAATCGCCGCCGCTGCCCGCAAGCGCCGCCATTATTCCGCTCAGCGGTATTTTTACGCTGCCGGCGGTAAGGCAGAGCGCGGATACAACTGCCGCTGTTAAAACAAGGGCCGTAAAGGCCGCCGCTCTTTTACTCATTCATGCCC
>DSBP01000132.1 GCA_011049465.1 bacterium
GAGAAATTTCGCCGATTTACATCGGCGGCGAGCCCGGTCATCCGGTGACTCGTGAATATGCGCGATTAGGCTTGCGCGGGTTTTAGTGCGGCGACTCTTATGCAGTGTACAGGTGTTTGGGATGGCGTTAAATAGCGCACAGCACAGACGCGCCCTGAGTTCTCGACGAAATTTTCCGCTACCAGCCCCGTCCTGCGTCAGTGTGTGTTGAGGTAAAGGTTGTTTAGCAGCCTGAAAAAAACAAGGATTAAATACAGTGATGCCGAGATTCGAGATTCGATTGCCAAAAAAAAAGCCCGGTAAAACAGTCCTTCGAAATTCGAGATTCGAGATTCGATTGCCAAAAAAAAAGCCCGGTAAACCGGGCTTTTTTTTTGGCGTCCCCAGGGGGAATTGAACCCCCGATACCGCCTTGAAAGGGCGATGTCATAACCACTTGACCATGGGGACGCATATTTTATGTTATATCAGATTCTGCCGTTCATACGCCTTGTCAACCGCTCTACGATAAATAGCCGTGTACTCTGCCGCGGCCTGCTGCCAGGAAAAATCCATTTTCATTCCGTTCATCATTATCCTGTTCCATACTGTCTTGTTTTTATACGTATCCGCCGCTATTACTATTGCGTGCAGCAGGTCGTAAGGGTTGAATCCACCGAAAACAAAACCGTTTCCCTGTTTTGTTTTAAAATTATACTGCCTGACAGTATCCGCGAGCCCGCCTGTCTCCCTCACCAGCGGCACTGTTCCGTATTTAAGGCTTATCAGCTGGCCCAGCCCGCACGGTTCAAAATGCGAGGGCATTACAAACATATCACAACCGGCATAAATCATATGCGCCAGCCGGTTGTCGAATTTAAGCATAAGCCCCAGCTTTTCAGGGTATCTGCCCTTAAAATGCGACAGCATCTCATGATATCTCTCTTCGCCTGTTCCAAGAACAACAAACTGCAGGTTCATACGCATCATATCTTCTATTATGGATGCTATAAAGTCAAGCCCTTTTTGGCCGTCAAGCCTTGAAACCAGCCCTATAACAGGCACGTTTTCAATGTATTTAAGCCCAAACTCCTCAAGCATTGCCTTCTTTACCTCTGTCTTGCCCGTTAAATCGTCCGGTGTATAATTTGCCGGGAGCAGCGCGTCTGTTGCCGGGTTCCAGATTGAATAATCAATCCCGTTCAGCACGCCGTAATAATCATCTCCCCTTGACGCCAGCAGCCCATCAAGCCCGCATCCGAATTCCGGCGTCTTGGTCTCTTCCTTGTATCTTTGGCTCACCGTGTTTATAATATCCGAGAAGACAATTCCGCCTTTCATGAAACTTACGCCTCCGTAAAACTCCATCTCATTTACATTGAAAAGCGAATCAGGCAAACCCGCATGGCTGAGCTTGCCCCTGTCAAATACACCCTGATAAGCCATATTGTGTATTGAATATACCGTTGCCATGGTCCCGTAGGCATTTTTATCCCACGCATATGTGGTCCGTAAGTATACGGGTATCAGCCCTGTATGCCAGTCGCTGCAGTGAATCACATCAGGCCTGAAGTCAATTACTCTGAGCATCTCCACAACGGCCCTGCTGAAAAAAATGAACCTCTCGGCATTGTCCCAGTATTCATCCTGCTCTGTCCCGTAAAGCCCTTCCCTGTGAAAGAACTCGGTATTTTCAATAAAATACGCGGGTATGTCTGTCCCCGGCAGCACAGACTCCATAATAACACCAAAATGGTCAAACAAGGCTATATTAACCCTTATTTGTTTTTCGCTGTTTTTAATTCCGAATTTTTCAATGTCAATGCAGGAATATCGGGGTATTACAATCCGCACGTCATGGCCCAGCTTTTTTAACGCTATCGGCAGGGCGCCCGCAACATCGGCAAGCCCGCCCGTTTTCGCAAAAGGCACTGCCTCTGACGCCGCTATAAGTATCTTGAGCGGCTTTTCTTTCAATCGCTTTGTTTTTTTATCTTCAGCCAATTCATTCAGCTCCAAAGGCTTCTTCTTGTTTTCAAATAACGCTATTTTACAGCGCCCATCAATACTTCAACATCATGAACCTTTTTGTCCTTAAACACAGGGGCCATATTGCCTGGAACCTCTTTCCCGTCAACCGTCATTTTTACGACACCCTTTGTCACGCCTTCGGGATTTTTTACCGTAATCCTGTATGTGGACCCCCTGAATACTCTTTTAACCGTGAATCCCTTCCACTTCGCCGGTATGCAGGGATCCACAACAAGCCCGTCGTATTCCGGCCTTATTCCGAGAATATACTGGGAAGCTGCCACAAAATTCCAGGCTGCCGTGCCTGTCAGCCAGGAATTCTTTGCCTGCCCGAAATCCTTGTGGTCAGGGCCCGCTATCATCTGTGAATAAACATACGGTTCTGTCCAGTGTATGTCAGCTATTTCATTCGTGGCCGACGGCAGCACCGCTTTGTAGTATTCAAATGCCCTCTCGCCTCTTGCGTTCATCGCCTCAGCAATCATGGCCCACGGATTCGTATGGCAGAATATTGCGGCATTTTCCTTTAAACCCTTGGGGAATACCGATACATATCCGAGTTCCGGATGGTATTTTGTATACGCGGGGTGAAAGAGCTTAATGCCGTATTTTGTCGCAAGAAACTTCTTCACGCTGTCCATGCACATCCGGGCCCGTTCACCTTCCGCAACTCCGCTCATTATGGCCCACGACTGTGTGTTAAGCCACAACTGCCCCTCCTCATTGGATTTTGACCCCACTACGTTTCCATCATCATCAAAGGCCCTTACATACCACTCCCCGTCCCACGCCTTCTCATTAATTCTGTTCTTCATCTCTTTTCCCATATTTTTATAGTTGTCCACCTCTAAAACCCTGCCCGACCGCTGAGCAAGCTCGGCCATCAAATCACATGCCATGACAAACTGCTGGGCTATCATCACAGAAACGCCCATTCCGCGCGGGCCCGACAGGTTCAGGCAGTCATTCCAGTCCGCTTTTCCTGCCTTTGGCAGGCCGTGCCAGCCCGTATTTTTCCACGAGTACTCAACGGCCCTCTGCACATGCTCATACATTTTTCCCTTTGAGCCGTCATTGTAAGGCACCATCTCGTTTAAAAAGTTAATGTCACCCGTTTCTTTGATGTATTTTGCGACGGCAAGAACCAGCCAGATGTGGTCATCGCCAAAACCTTCATTGCTTCCTTTTTTGGTCAGGGGCGAATAACCATGATGCGCGCGGCCCTCGGGAAACTGGACTGCCGCTATATCCATAAGGCGCAGGCGTACCTTTGACGGTATCTGATGCCCGAACCCGAGCGTATCCTGATTGGAGTCCCTGAAGCCCATGCCCCTCTCGCCGCCGGCCTCGTAATAAGAGGCGGAACGCGACCAGTTGAACGTGGTCATGCACTGATACTGGTTCCAGATATTAACCATTGAATTCATTGCTTTATCAGGCGTCTCTGCCGAATATTTTTCCAGGTTTTCGTTCCAGTACACGGCAAGGTCATTAAAGGCCCTGTCAACATTTTTGATTGATTTATACTTCTCAAAAACCTTAAGTTCTTCATCAAACATCTTTTCCGCGTAACCAAGGACAAAAACAACCTCCTTTTCCTTTCCCGGCGGCAATGAAATGTTTACATTCATCCCGCCAAAAGGAGCCCACCCAACCGCAAGGGAATTTGAACACTTCCCCTTTTCCACAGCTATGGGGTTTGCCTCACCCCTGTACGGCCCGACAAAATTCTGCCTGACACCGTCATAACTCTTTACCTTTGTGTTTGACCACAAATAGGCGAAATGGCTCTTATTCACATGATATAACGTGTTGTGGTACATGGCGTTATTTTTAAAGATTGTCTGCCCTATATTAAGATTGTATTGAAAATCCGTAGCGTCATTCTGAGCGTCCCACATGCAAAACTCCGCGTAGGTAAAAAGGCTCAAAGACCGCGGTTTTTTAGTATTATTTTTCACCTTTATGCGCCATATTTCATGGCTCTCTCCCGGCGGCACAAAATAAACCGCGTTCGACTCTATGCCCGCGTACTGCGCCTTGATTTTCGTATAGCTTAAACCGTGCCTGCATTCATATTTGTATTTCTTTAAGTCCTTGTTGACCGGCTGCCAGGACGCGGACCAGTAATCCTTTGACTTGTTGTCCCTTATGTAAATATATCTTCCCGTCCTGTCTGACGGCACATTATTATAGCGGTACCTGAGTATCCTCCTGTGCGCTGCATCCCTGTAAAAACTGTAACCGCCCGCCGTATTTGACATCAGCGCGCAGTATGTGTCTGTTCCCAGGTAATTAATCCATGGAAGCGGGGTGTCCGGCCTTGTTATTACATACTCCCGGTTAGCATCATCAAAGTATCCGAATTTCATTTCAGCCTCCTGCATGTTTTTTTGTAAATATAAAATATATTCTAATAAAATTTATCACATTTTTCAACACTTAAATTTAAAATAAGATGCCACAAAAGCGCTTTTCCCGCCTTTAATTCATAAAAAAACAAAGGACAGGAGATAAATCCTGCCCTTTATTCTTTCTTAAACCGTTAACTCATTATAAAATTTAACTTAAAAC
>DSBP01000322.1 GCA_011049465.1 bacterium
GATTTTATCATTTTTTTCTTGACATTATGTATGCTATATGATATACATAAAAGAAAAGAACAGGAGGTTTGACATGAAGAACAGGATGACGAAAGATGAAGTAAAATTTACTTGACATAAATTTGTTTATTTGATACAATATCCGAAGTTGTGTAGAAGAAGTGCTACACGTTTTAAAAATTTTTTTGGAGGTAGTAGATTTATGGCAACAGGAAAAGTGAAGTGGTTCAATGAGAAAAAGGGGTATGGTTTCATTGAGCAGGAAGGCGGCAAGGATGTATTTGTTCATTTTGAGGCAATCAAAATGGACGGCTTCAAAACGCTGAAAGAAGGCGAGGCCGTAACTTTCGACGTTACTGAAGGCGCAAAGGGGCCGCAGGCGGCGAACGTTCAGAGGGCTTAAAGCCTTTACATAGCCACCATAAAAACCCGGCGGGTTATCCCGCCGGGTTTTTTTTATTCACTCACGCATAAATACCCTGCGGCTTGCCGCGGGGTGGTTGGTTTGCTGATGCAGTACAAAAAATAATGGATAAGGGGGGGGTTTTTATGTTATACTTTTCCGAAAATTACTTCCAAGGAGGAACCAATAGATGGAGATAAAAGAAGGGCTTTTTACATCGGAGTCAGTAACGGCAGGGCATCCTGACAAGGCAGCTGACCAGATATCTGACGCTGTCCTGGACGCGGTCTTTGCAAAGGACCCGATGGCGCGCGTAGCGTGTGAGACGCTTCTCGCCAAAAATCTTGTTGTTTTGGCGGGAGAGATAACAACAAAGGCAAAAATTGATTATGAGAAGGTGGCGAGAAAGACGCTTAGGGATATAGGATACACCTCATCGGAAAAGGGCATTGACGCGGACAGGTGCAAGGTGCTCATATCAATAAGCAGGCAGTCTCCTGATATTGCCATGGGAGTTGACGCCAAGGGAGCGAAAGAACAGGGCGCGGGCGACCAGGGCATGATGTTCGGTTATGCCACAAAAGAGACGCCTGAGCTTATGCCCCTGCCCATAGTGCTGTCGCACAAGCTTGTGAGAAAACTTCAGGAACTCAGGGAAAAGAAGGTTTTAAAATATTTAAGGCCTGACGGAAAGTCCCAGGTCTCGGTTGAGTATAAAAACGGGAAACCCACGGGAATAACAGCCATAGTGGTCTCAACACAGCACGACCCGGGAGTGGCCCTCGAGACAATAAGAAAAGACATAATAGAAAAGGTTATCAAACCGATAATCCCGAAAAAACTGATAAGAAAAGATACAAAGATTTTTGTTAACCCGACAGGCAGTTTTATCGTGGGCGGCCCCGAGGGCGACGCGGGCGTTACGGGCAGAAAGATAATAGTTGACACATACGGCGGGATGGGGCGCCATGGCGGCGGCGCATTTTCAGGCAAGGACCCGTCAAAGGTTGACCGCTCAGCCACTTACATGGCCCGGTATGTGGCTAAAAATGTTGTAGCGGCCGGGCTTGCGGGCAAGTGCGAGGTTCAGCTCTCTTATGCTATAGGCGTGGCTGAGCCAACGTCGGTTATGGTAAATACATTCGGGACGGGAAAGGCAAGCGAGGACAAGATTTCCGCTGCCATAAGAAAGGTATTTGACCTTAAACCGAGAGGGATAATAGATACGCTGAAGCTGAGACGGCCCATATACAGGGAGACCGCTGCTTACGGGCATTTTGGCAGAAGCGGTTTTACGTGGGAAAAAACAGACAAGGCGGCGGCATTGAAAAAGGCGGTGAAAAAATGAAACAATACGACATAAAGAATATAGCGCTCGCGGCTGAGGGAAAAAGAAAGATTGAATGGGCCGAGAGAAATATGCCTGTCCTGCGCCTGATAAGAAACGAGTTTAAAAAAACAAAGCCGTTAAAGGGCCAGGTTATCGCGGCGTGCCTGCACATTACGACTGAGACAGCAAACCTTTTGTGGACGTTGAAAGAGGGAGGAGCCAAAGTTGTCGGATGCGCCTCAAACCCGCTCTCTACGCAGGATGAGGTTGCGGCCTCGCTGGTTAAGCATTTCGGTATTCCGGTTTACGCCATAAAAGGAGAGTCGAACAAGGTTTATTATTCACACATACTGGCCGCTCTCGCTCATAAGCCGACAATTACAATGGACGACGGCGCCGACACTGTGTCCGTAATACACAAGACGCACAGACACCTGATACCGGGAATTATCGGAGGAACAGAGGAGACAACAACAGGCGTTATACGGTTAAAAGCGATGGAAAAAGAGGGTGTGCTTGCCTACCCGATAATCGCGGTTAATGACGCGATGACAAAGCACTTTTTTGACAACCGCTACGGCACGGGACAGTCGACAATAGACGGCATAATAAGGGCGACAAACGCGCTTATCGCCGGGTCAACATTTGTTGTGTGCGGCTACGGCTGGTGCGGAAAAGGGCTTGCAATGAGGGCGTCAGGCGCCGGAGCCGCTGTTATTGTCACGGAGATTGACCCTATAAAGGCGCTTGAGGCGAGGATGGACGGGTTTGAGGTCATGCCGATGTCTGACGCTGCAAAACGGGGCGACATATTTGTCACCGTAACAGGCGACATAAATGTCATCAGGCCCGAGCATTTTAAGAAGATGAAAGACAATGCGATTGTGGCGAACTCCGGCCACTTTAATGTGGAGCTTGACATACCCGGGCTGGCAAAAATCGCGGTATCAAAAAGGGAAGTAAGGCCGTTTGTCGATGAGTATGTGCTTAAAGGCGGGAAACGGATAAACATCTTGGCTGACGGAAGGCTTGTCAATCTCGCCTCTGCCGAGGGGCATCCTGCCATGGTTATGGATATGAGTTTCGCCAATCAGGCGAAGGCTGCGGAATACATGGTTAAGATGAGCTCGAAACTCGGGAAAAAAGTTTACCCTGTGCCTGAGGAAATTGACAGGAAGATAGCCGAGATAAAATTAAAATCAATGGGGATAAAGCTTGAAAAACTTACTCCTGAGCAGGTAAAATACCTGAACAGCTGGCAGGAAGGAACATAGCCCGGGTTTTAAATGTGAATAAAAAGCGGGCTTGTTGTTTAAGCCCGCTTTTCTTTTTGGAGGGGAAATGCTGGAATTTGTTGACGCGTCCTTATCATTCGGAGGAAAGGCGCTTTTTTCAGGGCTGAACCTCAGGATAAAAAGGGGGGAAAAGGCTGTTTTTACCGGAAAATCAGGCACGGGCAAGACATCAATAATGAATATGATACTTGGGTTTCAAAGGCCCGGCACCGGACTGGTAAAGTACAACGGGCGTCCCATTAACGATAAGACGGCATGGGAAGTGAGAAAAAACACTGCGTATGTGAGCCAGGACATTTATATAGGAAACGGTACGGCGGGAGATGTTATCGATGAAATATTTTCATACAGGGCAAATGCGGGGGTAAGGCCCTCACCAAAAGAAAAAGGGGAGGCCCTCGGGGTTTTCCGGCTGCGCCCGGAGATTCTTGAAAAAAACCTGAATGAGTGTTCGGGAGGGGAAAAGCAGAGGCTTGCGCTTGCCGCGGCATTGCTTCTTAAGCGGGGGTTATTTCTTCTTGATGAGCCCACTTCGGCACTTGACGATGGCTTGAAGAAAAAAATTGCCGGTTTTTTCATCAATAATCCGGGTTATACATGTGTTATTGCATCTCACGATTCTGCCTGGCTAAGGACGAAAAAAGCAAAAATTATAAGGGTGGGAAAATGAACGGCGCGGCTGATATATCCCTTTTTTCCCTGGTTTTGTGCCTTTTGTTGTTTATAATCCCGGTTTTCTTCAGCCTTAAGTTCGGGCTGAAAATGAACAGGGGGATGCTGGCTGCTGCCGCGAGAATGATACTGCAGCTTGCGTTTGTGGGCGTTTTCCTGAAATATGTCTTTGAACTTAATAATACGATTATTAACATATCATGGTTCATGCTCATGATAATAACCGCCTCGTTCTCCGTGGTATTTAACAGCGGCCTTAAAACCGGAAAGTTTATCCTGCCTATGTTCCTTGCCTTTGCCGCGGCGAATATTCCGGTTTTATATTATCTGAACGCTGTAGTAATTAAGCCGGACAATATTTTTGACGCGCGGTACATAATAGCCCTTGGAGGAATGATCCTTGGAAACTCTTTGAGGGGTAATATAATTGCGCTTAAGAGTTTTTATTCGGATATCAAAAAAGATGAGAAGCTTCACAGGTACAGGCTGGCGGCAGGGGCTTCAATAAATGAGGCAATAAGGCCCTACATAAAGGGGAGCCTGAGCCTGGCCCTGCAGCCTATAGTCGCGACAATGGCAACAATCGGGATAGTGTCGCTGCCCGGCATGATGACAGGGCAGATACTGGGCGGATCACCGCCTGTAGTGGCGATTAAATACCAGATAGTCATCATGACCGCGATATTTGTGTCAATGTCCATGAGCGTGACATTTTCAATCTTTTTTACGCTAAAGGCCGGATTTATGAAAAATGGCACGCTCAATAACTCCATTTTCACAGGCAAGAACGGGCAGAAATGAACTTGCAAATTGAAAATTCCAAATTGTAAATTGCCGTACCTGAGGTGGGC
>DSBP01000290.1 GCA_011049465.1 bacterium
ATACGGAACAATGCTAAAAAACGGATTGAAAGGGGAATAACGGTGGGAAGCGTAATACCTGTTGAACGAATAGCACAAAAGATATATATAGTCCGGGGGCATAAAGTAATGCTTGATTCTGATCTTGCGGAACTTTATAACGTATCAACCTTTCGGTTAAACGAACAGGTAAAAAGAAACAGAGACAGGTTTCCTGATGACTTTATGTTTCAACTGACAGATGAAGAGAACAGGTCTTTGATATCGCAAAATGCGATATCAAAGAAAGGCAGGGGCGGCCGCAGGTTTTTGCCGTATGTTTTTACAGAACAGGGAGTAGCAATGCTTTCAAGCGTTCTTAAGAGCAAGAGAGCCGCGCAAATTAATATCATGATTATGAGGGTATTTGTAAGATTGCGCGAATACCTGGCCACGAACAAGCAGCTTTCCGAAAAGATGACAAAGTTTGAAAAGAAGCTTACTGAGCATGATAAACATTTAGTGATTTTGTATACGCACATAAACAATCTTATAGAGGGGCCCAAAGAACCAAAGAAGCAAAGAAAATATGGTTTCAAATAAAAAACATCCCAACACCGTGCCAATGTACCGCGATGGGAACATTGCAGGCTTGACTCACCTGTGAGCCGTAAGTTTACTGCAGGATGACCTGTGAGCCGTAACATCCCAACACCGTGCCTTGACTCATGACATTGTTGAAAAAAACACTTGTAAAATACAGCATTATTGATATTTGCTGGCAAATAACGGGGTTTGGTTTACAGTGCTTTAAAATATAGAGGGAAAACAATGAGCAGACAATTGCGTATTTTATTTCCTGATTTCGTTTACCACATAGGAGCCAGGGGATATGAAAAGAACTTCATTTTCAGGGATGATAAGGAAAAACAGCATTTACTTGATATCCTGACGCGAGCCTCGACAAAGTTTGAATTCCGCTGCATGACGACCGGCAATTCCGCTCGTGACGACCACCCGCCCATGAGGCATAGGAAGGCATAGGAAAGGAGGCGACGATGACACCAAAGCCTGACGCCGCACCCCCTTGACACCCAAACCCATCCTCATTTCCTGCGCCGGCGGCAACGCAACAAATAGGGGTAAGCCTGCCCGCCGAAGCATTATTGTGTTTGCGAAGGCGGGCCCCGATTTGTTGCGTTAACTCTTTTCCCCCTGAAAAAGCCGCTCCATCCGCCTCGCGATGCAAATTGGCCTTGGTATTGAATCAATGATATGGCATAATATCGATATGAACAAAATAAATGTTACGGTAAATAAGTCGCACCTTATAACCATAGGCGAGCGGCTTTACACGGAAAATCTTGAGCTGCTTCGCGAGCTCATCAATAATGGTTATGACGCTGACGCCACAGAGGTATATGTCACGATAAGCAGAGACGAGCTTGTTATCGGGGATAACGGCTGCGGCATGGATGAAGAGGGGCTGAGGCAGTATTTTAACATAGGCTCGCAGTTTAAGAAGACAAACCCGGTCAGCCCGAAATATAAAAGGACACGCATTGGCGAGTTTGGCATAGGCAAGTTCTCGGTGCTTTCAAACACCGACTATTTTGAGATGAACACCAAAAAGGGAGGTTTTGCGGGAAAAATTGTATTTAACAAAAAAGAATGGGAGCAGAGCCAGGATGACTGGGCGCTGCCGTTTGAAAAAACGGAGCCGGCAGCCGGCGAACCTGACGGCACAACCATAATACTGCGCGGGTTAAAGAGGGAGTTTGACATCACGGCAGTGGAAAACCGGCTGATTGAAACACTTCCTTTAAAAGCTCCGGATTTCAAGGTCTTCCTGAACAATAAACAGCTTGTGCCGCGCTCGATGACCGGCAGAAAAATGCCTTTTCTTGAGGGTACGGATTTCGGAATAGTGCACGGCGAAATAATAATAATCCCGTCCTCGCGGGCGGACGCGGCCGAGTCGGGCATACTTGTGCGCTCAAAACAGGTCGCGGTAAAGCGGATGTCATTCGGCCTCACGCCTTCCCAGCTTATAAGAATCAGCGGTGAGGTAAACGCCGATTTTCTGAAACTCACTTCTGACAGGAATGACCTGATGAGGGATACTCCTGAATTTGACGCGTTTAATTCTGTTATGGGCAGGATAATAAGGCAGGTGGTAGATGAACTTGATTCTGAAACGGATAAAAAGGAAAACTCAAGGATAAAAAAAGCGATGAAAGACGTCTCCTCAAAAATAGAAGCCGCGCTTATGAAAAACTCCGACTGGTGCCCGCCTGGGCTCCTGCCTGTGTCCGGCGGGGACGGGGAGGGCGCTGCTGCCGCTGAAAAAGGCAGGGACAAACAGCAGGGCGGGGCGAAAGAAGGGGACAAAGGGGAGCGGCCGGAAAAAAAGAAAAAAAAGAAGCGCCCGCCCAGGCTCCGCCAGCTTACTTCAAGCGCCATGATAAAGAAGATGCGAATAGGGCAGATGAACCTGGCGCTGGTGCTTGACCATTTCGGCTCTGACGGGCCAGAGTCGTTTCTGGAAAACAGCGTCATATATATAAACAGGGACCACCCGCTATACATGAGGGAATCCGCAAACCGCGACAGGCATATAATCAATATAGCGAGGCTCATATGCCAGGAGATATCAATTATGAGCGCGCCGCGCAACCCGAGGCACGCGTATGACAGGCAGTCAAAACTGCTCAGGGACGCGTTCACGGACAAATAACCGGCCGCGCCACCCCGACCGCGCCGGCAAAAACCGCATAAAGCATTTTCGTCGTTTTCAGCATCCCTCCCAAACATCCATCCAATCAGACGCACTGTTTTTATCGCCTGTAAAGAGAATCAAAGAAGCATTGCGGAAAATTGTATTGACTTTAAGAAAATATTCTTATATAATCCTATTACGAGGTGAATATCATGGACAAAGTTACTGTCACTATGAAAATGAAAAAGAACCTGCACAAAGAACTGAAGGAATTCTGCGAGGAAAAAGGGCTGATGATCGGGGCCTATATGGAACGGGCAGTGGCTGAAAAGCTGGAAAAAGACGAGCTGGCTGATGACATGGCGGATTACGGAGAGTTCAAAAACGATAAAAACAAAATTGTTGTGGATTTTGACACGGCCAAAAAGAAACTGGGCCTGTAATGCCCGGATACAGCGTTGGGCTTTATCACAAGGCGGTAAAGCATCTCGGGAAAATACCGAAAAACGAACGCAAGACAATCGGCTCCAAAATCAACGGTTTAAAAACAGATCCCAGGCCTTCCACGGCGCTGAAACTTGTAAACGAAGAACTCTATAGAATAAGGGTAGGGAATTACAGGGTGCTGTATACCATAGATGATACGGCCAGGGAAGTAACCGTAATTGCGGTCAAGCACAGGTTGGATGCTTACAGGGGGTTATGACACCCAACACCGTGCAACATCCCAACACCGCACCTGCTGCACGACTTTGAAAACAACAGCTTTACTACAACAGTCGAAGGCGTTACAGCGGTATGGTCAGCTGAAAACGACTCTGCTGACGGCGGAGAATCAGTTATCAATTCCCTTTCAGTATCAGATGTAAACCCCCAGTCCGGCACATATGCGCTGCTTCTCAACGCTAACCTTAAAGCAAGAATAAACTATCCGCAAGGTTCAGGAGGAGATTACACGGCTGCCGCCTCGCAATACCTCGGCTATGTGACAATTTCTCTTGATTTCGAGGATCCTGTTGACATAACATCCGCATCAAATTTTTCATGGGGCCACTTCATAACAACTGCAGTAACACACAAGTTATATTTTTACAACAGCCTCGGACAGTTCGCTTATTCAGTCAGTCTGGCCGGATTTAACAATTGGGTGGAGACCAGCGGAAGCATACCTCCTGCATTATCCGTCCCTTCTTCCGCGTCATATACACCGGACGATGTTCTTTCTTCCGTCAAAAAAATAACCTTTATCATCCGGTATGTAAATGACAGCGACTCAGCGGAAGCGACCCTTGACCTTAAACTTGACAATCTAAGATTAACCCCCTAAGAATTTTCAGAAGGCGGGCTTTTAGAGAAGGGGCCCAACACCGCGCCAATGTACTGCGATGGAAAGATTATTATTGATATTTCCTGCGTTAACTCCTTTTCCCCTAAAAAAACCGCTCCATCCGCCACACGCGCAGCCGTAAACCCGCGCTTCCCCCGGCCCGCTCGGCAGGGGAGAACAGGACATTGCTGCTTCGCGTTGACACATAGAGGGTTGACACATAACCGCAGGAGCGTATAATAAAGACAGAATAAATAAAAGGAGTCTTGAAATGAAAATAAAAAAATTTTTAGTTTTATTTATTTTAGCAGGTTCTATATTTTTAGCCGGGGGCTGCACAAAACAGCCTTCTCCTTCACAGCCGGAAGCCGGGGAAACTGCTGCCACTGCTACAGTTACCGAAACTGAGCCTGCGGCAACATCAACAAATACCCATACGGCCACGGCAACACAAACCGCAGAACCGGCCGTAACACATACCTATACCGCTACGCAAACACAGACAGTTGAACCGGTACCAACAAATACCCATACGGCCACGGCAA
>DSBP01000023.1 GCA_011049465.1 bacterium
CTAAAAAACCGCGATTTGTCAAGTCTTTTTTTATGCGAATTTGCTTTTTTTTTGTTGTTTGAAGAATTAGGGTGATTTTATTGGCGATTTTCAGTGTTTAAAAATGAAGTTGCGGAATTACTGCTTCGTTCCCGTTATTTGCCGTACAGCAATGATTAAAAGACGGTTTTTAATGTTTATTGAAATGGAAATTGTTTCCATTTGACACAAACGCACTTTATAATTATACTGTTTCCAATTCACAAAGGCGGAGAAGATGAAAACAAAGCAGGCGGCACCCGAGAAAAGACTTTTTGACAATACGATTGACACTTATATATTTGTCCTTTTATGCGCGGTTCTCCTGGCTGTCCCCCTCTTCTTTAATATTAAATCGCACGACCAGTTCGAGCTTCCAAAACTGACACTCCTGCGGATACTCACCTGCGCCATGGTTTTTTTATGGGCCCTTAAATCTTTTCTGGAGGGAAAATTCACCTACAGGCCCACGCCGCTCGACATCCCGCTTCTTGGATGGGTAATAATGAATGTCATAACAACCTTTACAAGCTTTGCCCCGCACTTAAGCTTCAGGGGCGAGTATGAGAATTTTGCCGGTTCCCTTTCAAACATTAACTATGTAATCCTCTACTGGATAGCCGCCACATTCATAAACAGCGCGGAAAAGGTGAAATTCGCCGCGAAAACACTGCTTGCGGCCGGGTTCCTTACAACAATTTACGCCATAGCGCAGTTCTTTGGCCATGACTTCATCAAATGGAACGTGGAATCAATGATTAAGGGCCGTTACTTTGCATCCATGGGAAACCCGAATTTCCTCGGCGCTCTTCTTATAATGATAATCCCGGTCAATACGGCCTTTTTTATAATTGCCGCGAAAAACAGGAAGATGGCCGCCGCCGCTTCCCTTTTTATTCTTTTCATACTCTCCTATATCGCGCTCTTCGGCACGCAGAGCCGCGGCCCTTTTCTCGGGTTTGTCTTTTCCATGCTGGTTTTTATTGTTTACGGCCTTTACTCCGCGTTCAATAAAATTAAAGAATCGGCCGCTGAACGGCATGTCTCTGCCGGCGCTGCCCTCGCCGCAATGGTTTTGCTCCATAAAAAATGGATAATAGCCGGCCTTATCGCGCTGATTGTCTCGGCCGCGCTCAGCCTCACCGTCGGCAGGCAATCAACGCACAGGCTCTGGTCCTCAATAACCGATGTGAGCTCAAGCCTTAAGGTTTCAAGGCTGCACATATGGGTTCCTGCGGCAAAAATGATACGAGACTATCCTCTTTTGGGCACCGGCGTTGATACATTCAAGACAATGTTTCCCCGCTACTCGGGCGTTGAGTTCGCGCAAATTGACGGCGCGAATGTTTCGTCGCGCACCGCGCATAACGAGCTGCTTAACATAGCGGCCACGCAGGGGCTTGTTTCCCTCGGGATTTACCTGCTCCTGATCTTCTCGTATATCCTTATGTGGTTCCGTGCCTTTGTCAGAATACAGGACCCCTCCATAAAACTTATTTCGCTCGGGCTCTTCTCGGGGTTTACCGCTTATTTCATACAAAACATATTCAGTTTTGGCGTGGCAGCCATTAACACATCCTTTTACATCTTTATGGCAATGCACTTCATGCTCCATTCAAAATACTGCGGCGGCAGAATGAGATCCTTTCACCTGTTCTCTCCCTCTTCCCTTCTCAAACCGGTCATGATTGTCATCACAGCCGCCCTTTTGTCCGCGCTCTCGGTTTTTGCATTCAGAATCTACAGCGCGGATGTCAATTACAACAGGGGCAGAATTTTCGGGAATGTTTACAACAAATGGGATGTTGCCGTCAGGGAACACCTGGAATCCGTGAAAAAAGCGCCAAATGAGGTCAAATACCACGTCTATCTCGGCCTCGCTTATGAGCGCTATTCCGCGGGCCTTGCCGATACATCCGCGCGTATGGGAGCGCTTCTTGAGGCTGTTAAATACTACACTTCAGGTGCGTCTTTGAACCCGGGCAATGCCTATTACTGGGGAAACCTGGGCCGCACATATTTCACCCTCTTTGAGCTCAGGCAGGACAACAGCTACGCGGAAAGGGCCGTTTATTATTACGAGCAGGCGCTTGAGCGCGCTCCCGTAACAGGCCTCTTTTACAACAACCTGATAGACATATACCTCAAATTCGGAATCGTTGACCGCGCCCTGCCGCTTATTGACAAACTTGCCGTGATTGACACGGATATGGCCTCAGGCGCCGCCTTTATGGCGGGAAACATGTTCTTCAGCCGCAAGGAATTTGACAGGGCAATCGATTACTATTCACTTGCCATAAAACTAAGGCCCGATGTCACTCCCGCATACCATAACCTCGGAGTCTCGGCAGCGGCCGCGGGCAGGCCCGCGCTGGCCAAAGAGTTCCTGGAAAAATTCCTGTCGCTCGACCCGGACTCGGATATGGCAAAAAACGCAAGAGAGATTTTGGGGAAAATCGGAAAAAGCAACTGAAAACTGAAAAAATTTATATTTTATATGTGATATTTTCATATTTACACCTGCTTCTTTTGCCGGCTGCTAAACAACCTTTGCCCCAACACAAACTATCGCAGGACGGGGTAGGCAGTGGAAAATTTCGTCGAGAACTCAGGGCGCGTCTGTGTTGCACGCTATTCAGCGCCGGCCCAAACATCAAAGCACATCATCATTCAAACCGCACTAAAACCTGCGCGAGCCTAATCGCGTATATTCACGAGTCTCCGGCTGGCCGGGCTCACCGCCGATGTAAATCGGCGAAATTTCTCCGCTGCCTGCCCCGGCCTGCGTCAGGTACTGCAATTTAAATTTGGAATTTTGAATTTGCAAGTTAATACGGATACAAAAGACAATACGCAAAGTACGACTTAACTTTCAGTTTTCAGTTTTAACTTTTCAGTTAAGCTTCCTTGCCTTTTTGTATTCAGCCTCGGCCCTCTTCTTATCCCCTTTTTTCTCATAGACACAGCCCAGCCCTATAAACGCGTCGCCATAGTCCTTTTTCAGCGAGAGAGCTTTCCTAAATGCCTTTTCCGCCTCAACATACCGCGCCTGCCTGTAATGAACCCATCCCTTTCCTACATGCGCGTCCGGGTTTTGGGAATCCATTGATATAGCCAGGTCAAATTCCCTTTCAGCGTCATTTATGCGCTCTTTATTGTACGAAACCCACCTGTAATATGCCCAGCCGAGGCCTATGTGAATCTCGGCAAAGTCAGGATTGATCTCAACCGCTTTTAAAAATTCCTTTTCCGCGGCCTCAAGGTTGTCCTTGTGGTAGTTTGCCCAGCCGAGCCCGATATGCGCGTCAGCTATGTTGGGGTTGATTTTTATCGCCTCGGTAAATTCCTTTTCAGCCGCCCCAATCTCAATCTGCCCTTTGATGAACATCCTGTAATATGTCCAGCCCAGGCCCGCGTGCGCTTCGTGGTTCTTTCCGAGTATCTGCTGCGCCTTTAAAAACTCGGTCTCAGCCTCGTCAAGCATTCCCTGCCTGTAATAGACCCATCCGAGCCCGCTGTAAATCTCAGCCTCTCCGGGCTTCAGCGCGACCGCCGCGATAAACTCCTTTTCCGCCTCCTTAAGCCGCCCCATAAAGTAATGTATCCATGCGAGCCCTATTCTCGCGTCCACATAATCAGGGTTGATTCTGAGCGCTTTTTTATGCTCTGCCTCAGCCTCGCTGAACCTGCCCATGTTTACATAAACACCGCCGAGTCCGAAATGAGAATCCGCGTACTGAGGCTTCAGCCCGATGGCCCTTTTATAGGCCGAAACAGCCTCACTGAAACGCTCTGCCACAAAATAGAGCCTGCCCAAAAGTATATGAGCGCCGGTGTAATCAGGCTTCTTTTCAACAACCTTTTTCAGCGCCTCTTCAGCCTCTTTAACCTTTTTTCTTTTAACATAAAGCTCTCCAAGGCAGAAGAGCGCGTCAATGTAATCCGGGTTCAGCTCAACCGCTTTAAGAAGTTTTTCCTCAGCCGCGCCGAACGCGCCCTGAGCGAGCAGTATCCTGCCCATGCACAGATATGAGTCAGCGTGCCCGGGATTCACATCAAGAGCCTTTTTGCAGTTCTCCTCAGCCTCCTCTATCTCTTCCTTTGTGCCGTAAATGCCGCAAAGGCACGAAGGAGAATCAGAGGGAAGAAACCCGTCGCTTCCCTTGTCTCTTCCCAGAAAATCCATAACCTTCCTGATAAATTCGCTCAACCCGAGCCTCCTGATGCATTAATTTCAGCCGGTAATAGTTATAACATGAAATAAAGCCCGAAGGAAGTTTAAATTTGGAACTTTGAATTAGGAACGGCAACTGAAAACTGAAATTTGAAAGTTTAAAGTTAGTACGATTACAAAACGACCATTACCCCAAGAAAGACAGTATACACACTGTGTCTTTTGCAGGCTGCTAAACAAGTATTGCCGTAACGTGCAACCATCGCAGGACGGGGCTGGCAGTGGAAAATTTCGTCGAGAACTCAGGGCGCGTCTGTGTTGTGCGCTATTCAACGCCATCCCAAACACC
>DSBP01000345.1 GCA_011049465.1 bacterium
ATACTATTCATGGGCCGTTTTCTCCTTCTCACCCGTTGGGTGAATGTATTTAACGCGTTGATAACGTTATTATACATGGATTAAACGGCCTTTTCAATTGTTCCTATTGCGGTTTCTGGGTTAAATTGCTTTTATTGACGCGGGGCGGGTTGTTATGTATAATTGATTTTGAAGTAAACGCATCCGGACAGGAGAAAAAATGAAAACAAAACCCGGTTCAGGGCTTTTTGACAGCGGCGGCAGGCCGTCTTTTGGAATTTACACAACCCCATTTAAAAGCCTTGACATAGGGGATTTCAGGCCCTATGGCAAAAAAGGCAGGGCATCTTCCGGCATTCCGGGCCTTAAGCGGTGGATTTTTCTCGGGGTGTCGGGCAGGGAGTTTTCTTTCGGGCTCGCGGTTGTGCATCTCGGATACCTTTCAAACCTCTTTGCTTATTGCTATGACAGGAGTGCGGGCAGAATTGTCAGTGAAGCGGATATAATTGCGCCATTTGGAATGAATACGCTCTTCGCCGGAAGCGGCAGCGAAGGCGGAATATCATTTTCTTTCGGGGGCTGCCGCGCACAGATAACCCTTATGAAAAAAGCAGCCGCGCTTAAGGCTGAAATGGGGAAGGGATTTTCAGCCGCGCTTGAGTTTAAAAGGGTTGAGAAGTCAATGAACGCTGTCACCAGAAACGGGCTGAAGGGTTTTAATTATACTCTTAAAGAGGCGGGCCTTGAGGCTTCCGGGTTTGTAAGAGCGCGGGGAAAAGAATACGATGTTAAGCCCGGCCCGTGCGCGAATATTGATTACACATTCGGCATCCCGGCGCGCAGTACGTTCTGGAACTGGGCCTGCGGCAGCGGAGCCGGCTCCCGCGGGAGCAAAATAGGCTTTAATTTTGCACAGGGAATCAATGAGACGGGCCATACTGAGAACGCTTTCTGGGTAAACGGTAAAATGGTAAAGGTTGACAGCGTTGATTTTATTTATAATGACCTTGAGCTTCTTGAGGAGTGGAGAATAACTTCTTCCGATAAAAAGGTTGATTTGGTTTTTAAGCCTGAGGGGGAAAGGGGGAAAAACCTGAATATCGGGCTTATTACCAGCTATTATCATCAGCCGTTTGGGATGTTTTACGGAACTCTTGGTGACGGAAAGAGGAAATACGCGCTGAAAGAGGTCTACGGTTTTACGGAAGAACACGAGGCGAGGTGGTGATTGTGGTTAAAAGGAATATTTTTCTGATTTTGTGCTTGGCATCCATTACAGTTTTTGTTTCATGTTCGGCGGACAAAACGGATAAAAACAGCAAGGATGAATTGTATGAACAGGGGGTAAGGGCATCTTCTGACGGCAAGCACGAAGAGGCTGTCATATATTACAGGAAAGCCGTTAAAGAAGACAAAGAGTTTGAGGACGGCTGGTTCAAGCTGGGCTATGCGTATGAGAGGCTGAATAAATTTGATGACGCGGTAAAGAGTTACACCAGAGTAATTGAGCTGAATGAGGCGGCGTGGGACGCATGGTACAGCAGAGGCATCGCTTACGCAAAGCAGGAAAAATACGGGGACGCGCTTGTGAATATGATTAAGGCAAATGAGCTCAACCCGAATGACGCGAGAATAACAGACGCGCTGGCACGGCTTTATAGGCTTACAGGGAAAGAGAAAAAAGCCGAAGAAGTATTGCGCAGATTCAGGCAGCAGAACAGGTAAGTTCAGGGTTTTTTTGACTGCTGCTGTATTTTTTTTCTCATCTCCATGCGGTCAAGAACTTCGGCCACCTTTTTCATCAGTTTCGCGGGAGAGAAGGGTTTTGTTATGTAGTCAAAACCCCCAAGCTTAAGGCCCTCCTCAATATCGGCCATTCCGGATTTGGCGCTTAAAAATATTACAGGGGGGGCGGATGGAGCCATGGTTTTTCTGATTTCCTTTATTGCCGTGAAACCGTCCATTTCAGGCATCATTACATCCATAACAACGAGGGCAGGTTTGTGTTTTTCTATCATTTTCAGGGCTTCGCGCCCGGTTTTTGCCGTAATAACGTCATAATCAAGGTTCAAGGTATCCTCCACCGCAAGCAGGATTGAAGGCTCATCGTCCACCGCGAGAATAAGTTTTTTTGACACAGCAAACCTCCTCAAAATAAATTTTGATTACCTTATAATTATACCACGTGACGCGGTAATATTCACTCCCGTATTTAAAATATTTTCAGCCACAACTTGCCCCGCGGAAACAGGGGCCTTTATCGTGATTTTATCCAGCTCGCGCATGATTTCCGTGATTTTATCTTTTGGGACCGGTTTTTCGCTCCATACAGGGCAAAGGGGAAGGGCGCCGCCGTCAACTTTGACTGTTGTTGTAAGCGTCCTGCGCGGGTCTTTCAGTTCGGTTTCGGCATATTCAATCCCCAGCTTGCAGATGTTGCCGCTTATTTTTGTAATGGCGCCGTAGCCGTCAAGGGAGGTTGTTAGTTCACATCCCTGCGGGCACCGCACGCATATCAGTTTTTTCCGCGAAGTCATTTTGAATTCCCTTCCTCTTTTTTTAAATCCGATACTGTTATGGAAACATTATCCGCGTTTTTTAAAGCGTCTGCGGATTTGCTGTCAAGGCGGAGCGTTAACATCTCCGCGGGCCTGGCGTATTTTTCCTTCTTGGAATACAGCACGGCATCGCCATCCATGACGTTTACTGAGCATTTTTCCGGGAACTCGCGTGAGACGCGCAGCTCAAACATAATTTCGGACGGCCCCGCGTTTTTTTTGTGTATACGCTGGGGTATTACGTTCCTGACATTTTCGCCCGGCCTGATTTCAATGTATTCCGCCGGTTTTGTTTTACCTGCCGCGTAATCAGCCGCGTTCCTGCCCGCAATATAACCCGCTTTTGAAACGTAATCAACAAGGTCGTAAATGGTCACAGAGTTTCCTGCCGCGAATATGCCGGGGATGTTTACGGCCATGTTTTCATCAACTACGGGGCCGCCTGTCAGCGGGTCAAGGATAATCCCGGCCTTTTTGGCAAGCTCGTTTTCCGGGATAAGGCCGGCTGAAAGCAGGAGCGTATCGCAGGGGACATCCTCTTCACTGCCTGCTATTGGCAGCAATCCTTCGCCTGCTTTTACTGTTGTGACAGATTCAACCCTGTCTTTTCCGTTTATGCGGCTTATGGTTGTGGAGAGTTCAAGAGGGATGTTGAAATCCTGCAGGCACTGCACATAGTTGCGCCTTAAACCCGTAAGATAGGGGAGAAGCTCGATTACCTTTATGACTTTCGCGCCCTCGAGCGTCAGCCTGCGCGCCATTATCATTCCGATATCGCCTGAGCCGAGAATGACAAAGTTTTTACCGGGCATAAAGCCCTCAATGTTTACCATGCGCTGGACCGTACCGGCTGTAAACACCCCGGCGGGCCTGGTGCCGGGAAGCCTTATCTGGCTGCGGGTGCGCTCCCTGCAGCCGGTGGCGAGGACGAGAGCTTTTGTTTTCAGTTCAAGAAAACCGGTTTTGTTTGTAGCGGTTATTCTTATTGTAGGGACAGCGCTCCCGCGCTGTCCGCCGCGGTTTTCAGGCTCTTCAGTGTTTAAACCCCAAGGCGTGATATCGAGCGCCATAGTGTCAAACAGCATCTCAACCCCGGCCTTTTCAGCCTCTTCCATGAAATAAGAGGCGTACAGCGGGCCGGGAAGGTCCTTTTTGAAGATAACCGAACCGAAGCCGTTATGGATGCACTGCGGCAGTATGCCGCCCGCTTCATTATTGCGCTCGACAACAAGCGTCCGTGCGCCCGCTTTTTTCGCCTCTATGGCGGCGGCAAGCCCTGCCGGCCCCGCGCCGATTACTATTACATCGTAATTTGTGGACATGTAACTCCAATTGAAATTTTATATTTGATAGTTTATAGTTAAGACAAAAACAACAAAAGTTAAACTGTCAAATATAAATTATTAACTGTCAATAATCACATCATAATATGGAACGTCACGTTTTAAAAGCCTTTTTTGGACGGGTTTAGCCATTTTGAAAACCAGGACTACCGTTGTGCTGTCCAAATAATTCCAGTTGAATATAATCATCAGGCGTTATCTGTGGCGTGCCCAACGGGTCGTCCAGCCATGCATATAAATCCTTGTAAATTAAGAGATTTAGCTTCAACAACGCAACCTTCTCTTTTTTCGTTGGCGTATGCGAGCGTCGATTTTCCGGGCGCTTTTGCCAATCCGAGATGTATTGGTTTTCCTACACAGGTTCGCAATCCCTGACAAACCTCAGTTAAAGAACAAGCCTTGCTTAACTGAAGAAAAAGCATAGCTACCATCTGATCCCGGTATTTGAATCCTTGGTAATAAAAAATATTGTTATGCTTATTCATACAAAACCTCCGGCTCCTGTTGGTTTTTGTTGCTCACTCCAACAATTCTACCAGTCAGCCGGAGTGTTTTGTTAATTTATTTTGGACAAGAATGAAATAAAATAATAATGTTTCAATGTTTCAAAAATCTCTTGACAAACGGGCGGGGGGGGTATAATTGTAATTACAC
>DSBP01000152.1 GCA_011049465.1 bacterium
GAGCGATGCCGTTAGGCGAATTGTTTACCACATCCCAGTACGCCCTGTCCATTGCAGGAAGTTCATCCCTGCGCGGCAGCCCTGTCTCCGGCCCGCCTTTTTTTAACGCATGTCTCTTCTTTTTGGCCCGGTGCTTTTTCATTTTTCCGCCTTTGCTATTCTTCCGGCAGAAAGACGCTGAATTTCGCGCCTTTTCCCCTGCCCTCTGACTCTGCCCATATCCGCCCGCCGTGCGCATCAACTATGCCCTTCGCTATATTGAGGCCGAGGCCCACGCCTTTGTGCGCCCTCTTCTCCTCTTCAACAACCTGAAAAAACCTGTTAAAGACTCTCTCAAGGTTTTCCTTTTCAATTCCCGTACCTTTGTCCTCAACGGTTATCAGCGTTCCGATTTGGGGCCTTTCGCCGGCCTCGTCTTCAGCGCAGGAAACAGAGACTAAAACCTCCGAATTGTCGGGAGCGTGCTTGCAGGCGTTGTTAATCAGATTTGCCACAACCTGCGACAGCCTGTGGCTGTCAACAGGAGCGTAGTTTTCTTCAGGCTCGCTCTTAAAACGTATCTTTACCTGCCTGTGAGCATTGGCAGCCTCCATATCGCGGCAGGTTTTTTTGACAATCATTGATACGTCCTGCCGTGATTTTTTAACGGAAAATGTCCCTAACTCAATCTTTGACATATCAAGCAGGTCGTTTATCAGCAAAACCAGCTTTTCCGTATTATTGCGCACAGACTCGACAAAAGAAACCTGTTCGCTGTTCAGTTTTCCCGCAGCCCCGCCCAGAATCAGCGTAATATATCCCCTGATAGAGGTAAGCGGCGTCCTGAGCTCGTGCGATACCATCGCCAGAAAGTTGGATTTTACCGCGTCAAGTTCGATTAACTGCTCGTTTGCTTTTTCAAGCCGCTCCTCCATTCTTTTCCGTACAGTCGTATCCTCAAGGCTGACAAGCACAGAGTGTTCCCCCCGGTACGTGACCGGCACAACCGAAAAATAAAAATATTTTTCTTCCACTCCCCCGCCTGTTTTCATCACCTTTTTAACCTCAAGCCTCTCATACCTTTCATTTTCCGCTCCCGCGTCAATCGCGAAGAGCCTTATGGCGCATCTTCTGCACTCTTTGTTGTCCCCGCACTTGGCTCCGCCGCCGCAGTTCTCGCAGTTAATCGCGTTTCCCAGGAATTCTCCTGTCATTGATTCCCTGCTCCTGCCAAAGGTCTTTTCAGATGTCCTGTTCGCTTTTTTCACTGTCAATTCAGAATCCACAATAAACATGGCGTTTGGCGAGCTGTCAAGAATTACCTCCAGTTCAGCGCGCGCGGCTGCCGCTTCCGCCTCTATTTTTTTCCTTTCAACAGCGTATTGAACGGCTTTTACAAGCAGTTTCCCGTCAAGCGTATCCTTTACAATGTAATCCTGAGCCCCGGTTTTCACGGCATCTATGGCGGTTCCCTCGTCATTTAATCCTGTAATGACTATTATCGGCAGGCCGGGCCTTGTTTTGCCCATCTTTTCAAGCGTGGCTATCCCGGATGAGTCAGGCAGGGAAAGGTCGAGCAGGACAACATCGCTATCCGCGGCTTTTTCCAGCCCTTCCTTAAGCGCCGACGCGGTCTCTATGACAAACCTGCCCGCTGCCGCCTCCGTAATGTTCTGCTTAATCAAAAAAACGTCGTCAGGGTTGTCGTCAACTATGAGAATTCTCAGTTTTTTTTCTCTTTCCGGGCCGCTCATTTTTTTCCTTTCACGGTTTTTTTTCAGGCAGCTTCACAATATCAAACCAATATTCCTCTATGGATTTTACAACCTTGTAAAACCTGTCAAGATTGACCGGCTTTGTTATGTAGCAGTTGGCGTGATAATTGTACGACTTAATCACATCCTCCTCCGCCTCTGAAGTTGTCAACACGACAACCGGAATCGCCTTTAAATCATCGTCTGTCTTTATCTCTATCAGCGTCTCCCTGCCGTCTTTTTTCGGCAGATTGAGGTCAAGCAGGATAAGGTCCGGCCGTTCAGCGCCGGCGTATCTGCCCTTCTTTCTCAAGAACTCCATCGCCTCAACCCCATCACTTACCACATCAAGCTCGTTTACAATCTTGGCGTCTTTAAGCGCCTCCCTTGTGAGCAAAACATCATCAGGACTGTCCTCCACAAGCAGTATACTTATTGATTTTCCCGCCATTTATTTCTTCCTCCTTTTTGGAATTGTAAAACTGAACACAGAACCCTTTCCCTGCTCTGACTCCACCTTAAGCGCGCCGCCGTGGCGCTCCGCGATTTTTTTGCATATCGCGAGCCCTATCCCTGTCCCCGGATACTCGTTCCTCCCATGGAGCCTCTGAAAAATGACGAAAATCCTGTCAAAATAGGCCGGGTCAATCCCTATTCCGTTGTCTTTTACGCTTATCTTATACTCTTCCGCGGCCTCAGAGCAGCTTATTTTAATAACCGGCTTTTTCTCCGAATGAAACTTAATGCTGTTTCCTATAAGGTTCGTGAAGAGCACCTCAATCTGCCCCGGGTCTCCCTTTACACAGGGCAGCGTTTCCCGTTCTATCACAGCGCCGGCCCTGTTTATCATATCGGACAGCCCTTCCAGCGCGTTGTCAAGCGCCTCGTTCAGGTCAACAGCCTCAAATATACGCGGCTTTCTCTCTATTCTTGAGAAATCAAGGACATTATTAATAAGCGTCTTCATTCTTTCAGCCGACTTAAGCGCGGCATCCATATAACCGTCAGTCTCCTCTCCAAGCCCGCCCTTATGCCTTCTCTCTATGAGCTGCAAGTATCCGGCAATTGACCTTAAAGGTTCCTGCAGGTCGTGCGAGGCAATATACGCGAACTGCTCAAGCTCTGCATTTGACCTTTTCAGTTCGGCAAGAAGCATGTTCAACTCCTCCTCATAGTTCTTCTTTTCCGATATGTCAAATATGACGCCGTCGAGCCATTTTACCCTGCCCTCCTCATCCCGCTCGGCGCTTCCACGCTCAAAGACCCACTTTATTCCGCCGTTCCTGTTCACGATCCTGTATTCAAGCTCATAAGGCTCTGCTTTCGCCACAGCCTCATTGACAATGCGCTCCACCTTTTCCCTGTCTTCAGGATGAATAATCTCAACAAACCTCCGCGGCCCGTTCTCGAGGAACTCCTCATAATCATAACCCGCAAGCGCGCCTATCTTTTCATCCAGATAATGCATTGTCCACTCTTTGTCAAGCGCGCACCTGTAAAAGACACCCGGAATATTCTCCACAAGGTTTCTGAATTTTTTTTCGCTCTCCTCAAGCTCTTTCTCCGCCTCTTTAATCGCGCTTATATCTATGCCCGAACTCAGCGTGCCTTTGACAGCGCCCGCCTCATCCTTCAATACTATATTGTGCCAGTAAACAGGTATGCGCGCGCCGCCTTTCGTCATTATGTTGTTTTCAAAATACTCAAAATCCCCGGCCCTGCCGTTAATCATTTCTTCAAATACCCTTTTTACGACATTTGATTCCTTTTTCCCTATAATCAGATCAAACCAGTTTTTCCCTATTATTTCCTCTTTTTCATACCCCAGAAGCTTAAGCGCTCTCGGGTTTATTTCTCTGACAGCGCCCGTCGCGTCAAGCTCCACAACCACAGCTTCCGAGACCTCAAGATACCTGTTTGCCCTGTGCGCTTCTCCTTCCAGCCGTTCATTCAGCAAATCAACCCTTGCGGCATTTTCAGCCAGTATTTTTACCATGCGGTTGAACTCTTCGCCCACAACCCCCATCTCATCGCCTGTATTTATCGAGACGCCTGTCCTGTAATCCCCGGATGCCAGGCTCCTGAACGCCGACGCGAGATTGAGCACGGGCGAGGATGCTTTTAACGCTGCATAAGCTGAAAAAACTATGAGAAAAAAGGCAAACACGACAGAGAGCGGGACAACGGACTTTCTCAGCCTGTTTATTGCGTCAAGCACCTCATCCCTGTCCTTTTTTACGACAATTGCCCATCCGAGCCCCTCCAAATATTTCCACGCGGCAAGCACCTTTTTTCCCCTGTAGTCCGTCTCAATTCCCGACCCGTCTCCGGAATCAAAGGCCTTTTGAAGCGGCAACGCGAGCCCGCTGTCGAGCGGTATGTTACGGCTGAATGCAGGTGTCGGCTCGTTTTTCGCCGGAACTGCCAGAAGAACTCCGTTGCCGTCTTTTACGGCTATCACTATCTCGCCGGTCTCTCCTATGTCAGCGGTGTTCATCGTGATTCTTTCTATTGCCTTCGCGTCATGCTTGAAAATAACCGCGCCTGCGGTTTGTTTTCCTCTTTTCAGCGCCGCGATGCCGTAAATCCCGCTTAAAAAACCCTCCGGAATATCACCGTATTTCAGGACAAACGAATCAGTTCCTTTAAAAACGGCTCTCAGCGCTTCTGCCATGCCTGTTTTGCCGTATTTTCCACGGAAAAGGTTTATCCCCCTCACTGCTGTTCCGCCGGCAGAATGGAGAAGGCTTCCGTCCTTTGCAACAAATATTATATCCCTATAACC